>DATGXP010000619.1:0-4020 GCA_035298845.1 Chitinophagales bacterium | reverse complement strand
TACAAAGCCCTTTACCAATCGGCCGTTGTTGAATACTCCACAATAGCGGTCGCTCGCTTTGGTCATCATTTCGCCATAGCCGGTTTGCTGTTTGTTCTGTATCTCGCCAAAATAAAACTCGCCGCTTTTCTCCTTGCGGCTGCTGATGCCGGTCAACAATTTACCATGCACAAATGAACCTACCTGGTAGCCGCTATCGGCATATTGTAAGTATCCAGCGCCCTGTAGGTCGAGGTTGCTGAACCCGCCGCAATATTCAAACTCTGTAGTGCGCACCAATTGCACGCCGGATATAAATTGACCGCTGCGGAACAAGCCTTTGTAAATGTTGCCATTTTTAGCCATCAGCCCCTCACCTTCCGGTTCGCCTTTTTTGCGCTCACCTTTATACTTGACTTCTGCGGTGGCCGATTTTTTATCGGTAAAGGCATCGGCGCTGTCCTGCATTAATTGTGCGCGGATTAACAGCATACTATCTACCATAGTTTGGCTTCGCGCGAGAATGGACTCTCGCAGGGGCAGCAGGTAATCTTTCAGGCTGGTGTTTTCATCATCGGATTTGCGCTGTAGTTCATTGAAACGTTTGCGCACGGCGGCATCTTTTAATATTACAGTGCGGAACAACTCATTATGCTTTTTGATCCGCAGGGCGGTTAAGGGGTCTAATAGTATCTCAATCTTATCGCTGGCGTTAATTTTATGCAGTACGGGATATTCGCGCAGAGTATCGGTAAACGAAACCAGGAAAAGGCATTTTTTAGCCATGGTAAACATTGTATCCAGGTTATTGGTATCGCACATTATAAGGCCGGTTTCTTTAGTATCGTATTTAAAAGTCATGGTGCGCGGGTTGGCGCTTACCGGCTTTACTGTAAGGGTAAGAAAAGCGCGTGGTTTATCGTGTACCAGGGTAAGCTGGTACAGCAGGTCTTTACTTTCATTCAGTACTTTGTATACAGATTTATAGATACCCTTAGCGGGTGCCGGTTGTGTACGGTCGTAAAGTATTGGCTGTGGGGTAGCTGCATCAACCTTTAACGACCCTTGCAGGTAGTCTTGAGCGCAGAGCCAGCACTGAAACAACAGTAAAAACAAAAAGGTGAAGGAGCCTTTCATAGTTACAGTAGTTTTAATACAGGCTTAAAGCTACTATCCTGACCCACCCAGCAAAAAATAGTTCTCCACATACGCAATAAAATATAATGTGGCAACGTAGATAAGACATTGCATATTTGTGCAACACATAACCACCTCAATCTTCCCTCACATGCGTATCGCAAAGCTCTCTCTCGTTGCACTGGCAATGTTACTGCTTGCATCGTGCAACAAAAACAAAGTAAACCTTATTGAAACCAACGCTAAAGATGAAGTACCTTCACTGGGTAACCTCACCTTTACCTTTGACAAAAACCTGGTGGGCGACAGCCTGCTAAACCAGTGGGATACTACCGAATACATTGATTTCTCACCGCCTATTGCCGGGCGTTTCCGCTGGGAGAATGCCAACGAGCTGGTGTTTTCGCCGGAGAGCGACCTGCCACCGGCCACTACCTTTAAGGCAGAGGTAACCAGTAAGGTACTGCAATACAACAAAAAGTACTCGCTGGGCAAATGCGCCGAGATGAGTTTCCATACCCCCTACCTGCAGGTGTTGTATGCCAATGCTATGTGGAATGTAAACGATGGCAACGCGGGCAATGCTTTTCCGCAGATAGATATCTTTTTCAATTATAAAGTTGACCCAACCAAACTGAAAGACCTGCTATCGGTAGAACTGGAAGGCAGCAAGGCCAACATCAGCATACAGACTGCTACTGTGGATTCTAAAATTTCGGTAACGCTGCTGGGTGTTAAACTGGAAGACAAAGACCTGAACGCTAAATTGACCATAGGCAAAGGCCTGCTACCAGACCGCGGCACTGTGCCTACCGACAAGGTGATTGAAACCAAACTTGTGATAACCTCCCCTTACAACGTAAGTGTGCAGAACACCGAAAGCGACCACGATGGCACCCAGGGAACGGTGAAGGTATTTATGAGCCAGGCACCGGTGAGCGAAAACATTAACTCGTTTATCAGCTTTGACCCTAAGGTGAACTTTAAGGTTGAAACAAGTAGCGAAGGTATGGTGATAACCAGTGAAGAGTTTGATGTAGCCAAAAGCTACATCATGACGCTAAAAACCGGGCTGAAGGGTAGAATAGGCGGCACGCTGAAAGATGACTACTCTGCCACTATTGCATTTGGCCAGCTGGAGCCGCAGATAACTATTGTAAATAAAAAGGGTGTTTACCTAAGCCCTAAAGGCTCGAAGAATATAGAGGTGCGCATAAGCAGTATTAAAAAAGTAAAAATCAGCATATCGAAGATATATGAGAACAACCTGCTGGCCGCGCAACGCTATGGCTACTACACCAACGATTACGAAGGAGAGTATTATGAAGGAGATGGAGATTACTACGGCAGCGATGCGGTAATGGGTGATGTGATTTATGAGAAAGAAATAGAAACCAAAACCCTGCCGCGCTATGGCAACAGCCGCTTATTCAAGTTCAATATAGAGGATAAGCTAAAGGACATGAAGGGGATTTATCACATCAAAATACAAAGCACCGAAGATTACTGGCGTAGTGAAGCAAGGTTTATCTCTCTATCGGATATTGGGTTGATAGCGAAAGAGAGCAAGGACAAGATATTTGTGTTTACCAATTCGATAACCAGTGCAGAATCGCTGAGCGGTGTGAATGTGACAGTGTATGGCAAAAACAACCAGGCAGTAGGCAGCGGAACCACCGATGCAAATGGTGTGGCGGCTATTGATTTGAAGAAACGGGATTTTAGCGGATTTAAGGCCGCCATGATAACGGCGCGGAATGGAGGCGACTTTAATTACCTTCCTTTCAATTCAACCCATGTAGAAACCTCGCGCTTTGATGTAGGTGGCAAGCGCCAGAATATAACCGGTATAGATGCCTTTGTATACAGCGAGCGCGACATATACCGCCCCGGTGAGAAGATAAACTTTAGCGTAGTTAGCCGGGATTGGAAATGGAACACACCAGGCGAAATACCGCTGAAAATGAAGTTCCTGTTACCCAACGGTAAAGAGCTAAAGACCCTGAAGAAAACACTGAACGACCAGGGCTCACTGGAAACACAAATTGAGTTATCGCCTGCGGCAGTAACCGGTAGCTATACGCTGGAGGTTTATACCAGCAACGATATATTGCTGACAAGCAAAAGTGTTTTGATAGAAGAGTTTATGCCGGACAGAATAAAGGTAACCGCTACGTTGGATAAGAAGTTTTTGAAACCAAGCGAAACTACTACCCTATCGATAAACGCGATGAACTTTTTTGGTCCGCCCGCAGCTAATAGAAATTACGAGGTAGAGATACAGTTTAAACAGAAATACTTTTCGCCGGATAAATACGCTAAGTATAGCTTTACCTTATCGGAAGCGAAGACCTATTATGACAACATAACCCGCGAAGGAACGCTGGATGAAAACGGTAATGCCAAAGAAACCTATACCGTACCGGCCGAATACAAGAACCAGGGCTTGATGGAGGCTGACTTCTTTACCACGGTATTTGACGAGACCGGCCGACCGGTGAACCGGCGCAGTGCCATAGATATTTTTACGCAGGATATTTTCTACGGCCTGGGCTCGGATGGTTACTACTACTGTCCGCTGAACCAACCGGTTAATTTTCCGCTGATAGCGCTGAACAAGGATGAAAAGCCTATAGCCACCCGTGCGCATGTGCAGGTAATTAAGCACGAATACCGCACGGTGCTGAGCAAGAACTACGAATATTTCCGTTACGAGAGCCAAAGGGAAGATAAAACTATTATAGACCAGGAAGTAAGTGTGACCGGCGAGAACACCATGTTCAACTTTGTACCGCGCACACCGGGCGATTATGAAATACGGGTAGGTATGCCCGGCGTAAATACTTTTGTGCGCCGCAGCTTTTACAGCTATGGCAGTTGGGGCAGCAGCGGTGGTAACTTTGA
>DATGXP010000618.1:0-5701 GCA_035298845.1 Chitinophagales bacterium | reverse complement strand
ATCACCGAAATAAACTGGTCGGCAGGGCGGTTATACAGGCGTGTAACCAATCCTTTTGGCCAACGCACAATCACAGAATCTACCATGGTGGCCGTGCCTAAGCCAAAGTGGCACATAAATGAATTGGTGGTTCCGTAGCTTTCGCCGGCACGTATTTCGCGTATTTGCTTGCCCCATGCTCCGTAAACCTCAACCCGTGCACCCAAAGCGTCGCGGTTGCTTATAGTGCCCTGCAGGTTAAAAGTGATAAAGTGATTTCCGTTTTCAACGCTGTTTAGCCACAGCACATCATCGGTAGAACCACTCGGGCTGTTATAAACACCGCCATAGCTGCTATACAGGTCTATTTTGCCATCGTGGTTCAGGTCGCCGGTGGCAAATGAAAGCATATTATTGTTGTTAAATAAGCCGTCTATGCGCGTAAAGGTGTTGTTGCCATTGTTGTGATAAATACGGGCATCATCCCCAGATATAATGATATCAATATAGCCATCATTATCCAGGTCCTCCATCTTCGATTGATAAGGGGTAACATCCGTTACAAATCCGCTGCCCGTAGTTATGTCGGTGAAATAGCCGTTTCCATCATTCAGCAATAATTTACTCGGTGCGTCTGTTTCAGTTAGCACGCAGTCAAGGTCGCCATCATTATCTATATCGTCAAAACTCGCTGTCCAGGTTTGCTGCAGGTTCCGCAGACCGCGTGCACCGGTGGTATCCAGTATATAATTGCCCGCACCGTTATTAATAAAAAGTTGGTCCAGGCGGCGGCCGTCGCTGGTTCCTGTGCTTTGGCGGCAGTGGGCTATGTAAAAATCCACATCGCCGTCATTGTCTATATCACTCCAAATGCTGCCATAGTTACCACTATTATCCGATGCGCCGGGATTGTTGGTGCTGAAGAAATTGGTGGTTGCGGGGAAGGTGCCGGTACCGCTGTTGCCCCAAAATAAGCTGGTGCCTACATCATTGCATCCAAAAATATCTATCCAGCCATTATTGTCTACATCAGCAAAGTTCATGTTCTGAAAGAAGATATTGCTATTAGGCAGAGTTGCCATCGGAAAAGCGGTAAGCGTACTATTGGGTGTTATCAACTTGCCCGAGCCATTGTAACCAACAGCTACATCGCGTATACCATCGTTGTTTACATCCCCGGCTATCATGCTCCAGGTATTGCTGCTGCCGGTACTTACTGCATGAATGTTATTAAAAGTCTGTCCTGTGCGTTGTATGGTATAATATAGGTCGTTGGCATTATTCAGGCGTGCTATATCATCCATCCCATCGCCATCCATATCCACTACACTTATTGCGTTTCCGCTTCTAAAAGTGGGGCTGTCAAATTTTGAATTTGAGTTTGTAAAAGAAAACGGGGTTTGAGCTAACGCCGCAGCGCTCAACATGATACTGCTACAAATCAGGGTAAAGATTTTCATCGTTATAGTTTGGTTGGTTGGTAATCGAAGTTATGTAAATATTGAAAGCAACCGATGTCTTTTTTTGCTCCATCTGTATATGTGAATAAGTTAGGTAAGATACCTCAATACCTTGCTACAATTAAAAACTGTTACTACATTCATACTAAATAAAACCAAACAGCTATGAGCATACGTTATTTCAAATACGCATCGGTATGGATCAGTATTGGCATTATAATGACCTCGCTGGTTTTTGGCAGTTACTGGGTATTTGTGGCCCCACTATATGTATTTGCTCTTATCCCCCTGCTTGAACTGGTAATGGGCGGCAGCACTGAAAATATGGACAAAGTAGAAGAGGAGATTGCAAAAAAAGACTGGAAGTATGATGTAATAGTATGGAGTGTGGTCCCGTTGCAGTTTACACTGGTATTTTTCTTTTTAAACAGGTTAGATGATGGTTCGTTGGCTCTTTGGGAAAAACTGGGGATGATGTTTGCCTTCGGCATTGCTTGTGGCGTGTTAGGTATTAACGTAGCGCACGAGCTAGGCCATCGTAATACCTGGTACGAGCAGTTAATGAGCAAAATGCTTTTGGCTACTTCCCTGTATATGCACTTCTTTATAGAGCACAACCGCGGCCATCACAAAAATGTATCTACCGATGAGGACCCGGCATCTTCGCGCTATGGCGAAACAATTTATGCCTTCTATTTTCGCTCGGTTAAAGATAGCTGGCTATCTGCCTGGCATATAGAAGGAGAGAGGTTGAAAAAGGCAAATCAGGGGTTTTGGAGTATTCATAACGAAATGTTGGTTTACCAGGTTATTCAATTAAGTATGCTGGTGGCTATTGCCCTGCTTTGGGATTGGAAAGTAATGCTGTATTTTGTAGGTGCCGCTACTATCGGCTTCCTGCTGTTAGAAACCGTGAATTATATAGAGCACTATGGCCTGCGCCGCAAAAAAATAGATGGTGCTTACTACGAAAAAGTAATGCCCATACATTCCTGGAACAGCAACCACCCTATAGGCAGGATTATGCTTTTTGAATTAACCCGCCACAGTGACCACCACTATATGGCTAACCGTAAATACCAGGTACTGCGTCATTTTGATTACAGCCCCCAAATGCCTACCGGCTATCCGGGCATGATGGTATTAGCACTGTTTCCGCCGCTTTGGTTTATGGTTATGCACCGGCAAATCGATAAATACAAAGCAACTGCAGAAGGCGTGGCTTTGGCATAAAGCTAACTTAAGTGCTTGTAGGCTATTTTTTTAACGATTTAACTTGCAATTGCGTATCAATCTGCTGCTAATTTTATATTGTAATATGAGATTAATCCTATCAATGGTATTCACATTGGGTTACTTTTTGTGTAACGCTCAATCTCCGGCTGCCAACCTTAAGCTAAACCAGATTCAAATAATAGCTAGTCACAATAGCTACAAAAAAAGGCCTAGCCCAAACGAAATCCGTTTTTTGATGAAAGTAAAAAAGAAGCTGGGCGAGGAGAACAACCCTATAGCACTCGATTATGGACACTTGCCTTTCGACTCGCAGTTTAGTTATTGCAACGTTCGCGGTTTAGAAATAGACATTAACAACGACCCTAAAGGCGGATTGTATTACAGACGAAAGATTAATGCATTTGTAAAGGGGCTCAAACAAAAATCAGGAGTGGAAGCATTACGCAAACCAGGTTTAAAGGTTTTGCACATTAAAGATGTAGACTACGAAACTAACTATTACACATTTAAAGAGTCGCTTGTTGCTTTAAAAAAATGGAGCGATGAGCACCCCAACCACTTGCCAATGTTTATCAACATCGAGAGCAAAAATGGGTCGCCTGCTGATGAAAGTGGGGTGCTTCGCTTCCTCGGATTTAAGCGCGCCATCAAATTTGACCAGGCTGCCTGTGATTCAATCGATGCTGAAATTAAAAGTGTATTTGGGATTGATTTGCAGGGTGTTATAACTCCTGATTTAGTGCGTGGCAACTATCCTACGTTGAATGAAATGGCCACTAACAATGGCTGGCCACTACTTTCCAAATGCCGGGGCAAGGTGCTGTTCGCTATGGAAGGCGGGGCAGTAGAAAACTACCTTATAAATCATAATTCGCTACAAGGCAGGGTAATGTTTGTTTATAGCGAACCCGGCAGGCCAGAGGCTGCTTTTGTAAAACGCAACAACAGTACCCGCGATAAAGAAAATATAAAGGAGCTGGTAAAGAAGGGCTATATTATCCGAACCCGGTCTGATTCTGAAACGTGGGAAGCCCGCAACAACGATTACACTAACATGAACAACGCTTTTGAAAGCGGCGCCCAGATAATCTCCACCGATTTCTACCAGCCCGATTTAAGGTTCAGTACATTCACCGTTCAGTTTCCCGGTAGGGTAGTAGGGCGCGCAAACCCGGTTAACGCTACTGGCGAAACTTTGGTAGAATAAGTCCTTTAGGCCCACTTTCAACAGCAATCTATCTCAGTAGTTTTTGTCTACTATTTTCTCTAACATCGTATTGGATTATAAACATTGCGGCATGAAATACTTTACGTCGGCGTTTTTTAAGTTTTTTGATGAACTGGAGAAGAACAACAATAAAGAGTGGTTTGATAAAAACCGCGAGCGTTATGATAATGATGTGCGGATGCCTTTTAAGAAACTTGTGACCGACCTGAATGAAAAGCTATTGAAGGACTTTCCGGACCTGAACCGCGAGGTGCATAAAAACATATTCCGGATAAACCGCGATATACGGTTTAGCAAAGATAAATCGCCGTATAAAAACAACGTAGCGGCTGTGTTCAGCCGCAAGGGCACTCAGGATATAGATTACCCCGGCTACTATGTGCACATTGGCAGTAAGGAGATTTTGGTAGGTGGCGGCAAATATGAGGTAAGCAAAGAGCAGCTGGCCAAAATACGCCAGGAGATATATTACAACAATGCAGGCTTTATAAAGCTATTGAACGATAAAACCTTTAAAGAAAAATACAAGACACTGGATGGCGATAGAAATAAGGTGCTGCCACCCGATTACAAGGAGTTTGAAAAGGAGCAGCCCTATATTGCCAATAAGCAGTTTTGGTATCATGCTATGCTTACCCGCAAAGATGTTACCGGCGATAACCTGGACACGCTCATCTATTCTTACTTTAAAGCCGGAATGAAGATGAATAAGTTTTTGCTGGAGGCGATAAGCAACTAAAGCGGCAGGTCAATATAAAATCCCTAATGAAATTACTACTGTGCGTTACTAATTTAAAGGATATCCAGCCTATGCTTGGTAGTTTCTCTGTTGCGCCACAACCGGATGCTGCCATTAAGTATTTGAGTTCGGTTAAAATACTGCAACACGAGGTGGATATACTGGAGACCGGTGTGGGGGTATATCAGACTGCCTATAAAGTGACCAGGGCCCTGGCCCGGCAGAAATATCACCTGGCGCTGAAGGTGTCGCTGGGCAATGCGTATAAACCCGAAACGGCTATTGGAACGGTGCTGAACATAGTGAACGAAAAGCCGGGCGACTATGGTATGATGGTGGACGGGCAGTGGAAAGACCAGTATGATTTTAATCTGATTGACCGCGATGCCGAGCCGCATGTGCGGGGCGGGCTGGTGAATATGAGCAATGCGTATATGAATGTGTTTTTACCCATAAAAAAGGTGGTGGGTCTAAGCGTAAACAACTATGGCGATGCCAGTTTGGTGGCTATGCGGCGCGAAAAATATAAGGCCGATTGCGAAACCGGCGATGGGGTGGGTTTTGCGTACCCCTGCCTGTATGAGAAGCAGGGTTTCTATCATATTTGTGTGGTAGAAAGAAATCTTGCTACAGGTGAAGAAAATTTTAATCTTGCAATAGAGAAGATGAATGCGGCACTGGCCGACATTCTGCAAAAAATATAACATGGCAAACACAGAAAAATTAGAGCAATACCGCCAGTGGCGCAAAGAGTCGGACCCAAAAGTATTGAAGATGCTGAACAGCCCGTTTCTGTTTAAGATATTTCTGCTGGGGCGTTTGCCGATGGGCTTTTTGGCGGGGCTTAGTGTGCGCACCATGAACCACACCCAGTGCCAGATAGATGTACCTTATAAATGGCTGAACCAAAACCCGTTTAGCTCAACCTACTTTGCGGTGCTAAGCATGGCCGCAGAAATGAGCACCGGTATGCCGGCCATGATGATGACCAACGGCAGCAAGCCATCGGTAAGTATGCTGGTAACAAAACTAGAGGCCGAGTTTATAAAAAAGGCTACC
>DATGXP010000617.1:0-5521 GCA_035298845.1 Chitinophagales bacterium | reverse complement strand
GACCGTTTACACCATTTTTACCATAATAGGCATAGCGGCCCTGGTGCTTACAGGGCTGCGCTGGTTTATTGCCCGACCAACTAACTGGCTTATATGCTACCTGCAGAATTTTGTAGGCTCTCTGTTTATCTTCTCTGGCTTTGTAAAAGCAGTTGACCCACTTGGTACCGGCTACAAAATGCACGAATACTTTGAAGCCTTTGCCGGCGAAGGACTAAGACCTGTATGGGAATACCTGGCTACCTGGAGCACATTTATGGCTATTGTAATGATAGCACTGGAGTTGTTTATAGGCCTGATGCTGATTATAGGCTGGAAACCTAAGTTTACAGTGGCTATTATCTGGTGGCTTACTTTGTTCTTTACAATACTTACCGGTTACACTTATCTATCAGGCTACTCTATCAACCTGCCGTTTATAATACAGGCCGTAGCTACCTTTATTATACTGGCCCTGGTAGCTGTGCCCGATAAGGCCGACAAAAGAAATAAGATAGCCATAGTAGCTGCATTGTTTACCATAATACTGGTAGGCCGCATGTGGCAGATAGCCGGCGCTAACCCGTTTGTAGAAACCAAAATGAAAGTTACCGACTGTGGCTGCTTTGGCGATTTCATCAAGCTAAAACCATGGGAAACTTTCTGGAAGGATGTGATACTGGACTTTATGATAATAATACTGGTGTTGGGCACTAAGCACATTCGTCCGGTATTTGGCAATGTAACCCGCAATGCCATTGCCGGTGTTAGTGGCATAGTATCGCTAAGCCTGTGCTTATACACAGTATATATGAACGAGCCGATTATTGATTTCCGTCCCTACGCAATTGGTAGCGATATTAATGAAGCAAGGAAAGAAAAAGTGCCTGCTAAGGTAGAGATGGTGTTTGTTTACCGCAGCAATAAAACGGGCCAGCCCAAAGAGTTTAGCTACGATGATGTAATGAAAGGCAAAATGGATTACGCCGAATACGATAGCATGCTTGAGCGTAAGGATAAAGTGCTCGATCCGGGCATACCTGCCAAGATAACCAACCTGCGCATTGAGAACGATGAGGGTGGTGATATAACCGATACCCTGCTTCACGACCCTAACTACTCGCTGATGGTAGTATCGCACGACCTAAGCAAAACCAGCGAAGCGGCTTTTAAACAACTAAATGTATTGGCTTCAGCAGCAGAAAAAGCAGGCATTAAGTTCTACGCCGTAACGCTGAATGATGGCCATGTAGAGGAGTTCCGCCATAAGAACCAAACAGCTTTCCCTTTTTACAGCGCTGATGCTACACCGCTTAAAACCATTATCCGTTCAAATCCGGGCTTAGTGTTATTTAAAAATGGTATAGTTGTAAATAAATGGCACCACAAGCATTTGCCATCGGCAGAAGAATTGAACAAGAATTATTTTAAGAAATAAGTGTGGAACTACTAAAATTTATCACCCGCAGACTGTTGAACGGAGGCCTTGTAATGATAGGCGTGGTGATAGTTATTTTTGTGCTGTTCAATATACTACCGGTAAACAGTGCGCGCATGACCCTGGGGCAACGTGCCGATGTATCGTCGGTTAAAGCCATTGAGCGGGAGTTTCGGTTAAACCTGCCCTGGTATCACAGGCTGGTGCTTTATTTTAACGACATCTCTCCTATCTCGCTAAACAATCAACAGAATGAAGATGCGCCCTCGCACTTGAATGAAGATGAGGTAAAATTTACTACGCTATTCACTATCGGGCAAACATCATTAGTAGTTAAAGCGCCTTACCTGGGTAAATCATTTCAAACCCGCAGAAAAGTAAGTGAAGTGCTGGGCGAAAAAATATACCCCACTTTTGTGCTGGCTATCTCGGCTATGATACTGGCATCGTTTATTGGTATCATCCTCGGCGTTTTTGCCGCCATTAAGCAATATTCCGTATGGGATAACGCCATACTGGTAATGAGCACCTTTGGCATATCGCAGCCCGCTTATTTTTCGGGTATTATATTGGCTATGGTGTTTGGCTACTACCTGAGCGACTGGACCCACCTGAACGTGCGCGGCTCGCTTACCGATATGGATTATATGGGAGAAACAGTAACCATCTGGAAGAACCTGTGGCTACCTATGATTGCACTTGGTGTTCGCCCCATTGCTATCATTACCCAGCTAACCCGCAGCAGTATGCTGGATGTAATGAGCCAGGATTATATACGCACCGCCAAGGCCAAGGGGCTTAGCCACTACCGCGTTATATTTAAACATGCCCTGCGCAATGCCATGAACCCGGTGGTTACTTCTATATCGGGATGGTTAGCCGCTTTGCTTACCGGTGCTTTTTTTATAGAGAAAGTATTTGACTACAAAGGCCTGGGACTGCAAACCATCGAATCTTTATTGTCGTTCGATTTCCCGGTAGTAATGGGCAGCGTGCTATTTGTGGCTTTTGTTTTTGTGGTAATGAATATCTTTACAGATATACTTTACTCGGTGCTTGATCCGAGGGTGACAGTGAAATAGCTTTGGCTAGAAAACCATAACTTTACAATAAACCAACCCCCATTTTTATGCTTTTAAAATCCTTTAAAATTTATGTAGTGCTGGTGATAGCATCGGTAGTATTATACGCCTGCAAATGCAAAGAGCAGGGCGACTTTATAGGTGTTTACAATATCTATTTTGAATGGTATAACGACCGGCCCGATAACACTGACCACATGCATTATAGCGGCGATACGCTACGATTTGATTTTGCGCTCGTTACAAATTGCATAGCCCAGAACATCACCAATTTTTCTCCATTTATTAGCACAGCTTTTGCTACCGTGCCGCAGTTTTGCCCTTGTGGCGAAAACGGCTTCAGAAAAGATATAACAGGTCTGAAAGTTTATACCGACAACGCGTACGGAAATTATGATGCCGGTAGCGAAATAACTTCCCTGTTTTCTTTTTACACCAGCAATTACGATAGCATGAATGTGGAAAGAAGGACAGTTTACAGCGAGTCACAAATTCCCGGTGTGCTTAGGCAACAATCCATCGAAAGCCATCAACATAGAATAGGCACAAATGCACTTCGCATGCAGCTAACCCAAAAGCCCGGAGATACTTTGATGCACACTTTTACGGTGCATTTAACAACAGCAGATAGTACTTACCAAGCAACCAGCCCACCCGTAAAATGGCATTAAATAGAACATCTGTTTTCTTAATTGGATTTATGGGTGCCGGCAAAACCACCTTTGGTAAAAAGCTGGCCAATAGGCTGGGCTTGCAGTTTGTTGATTTAGATGAGGAGATAGTGAAGTTGGAGGAAAACAGCCATAGCACCGTAAAAGAATTGATAGAAAAACATGGCATAGAGCATTTCCGTGCGCTGGAGGCTGAAACATTGCGGCTGCTGGATACGACGAATAAGCTAATCTCTACCGGTGGGGGCACACCCTGCTTTTTCGACAACCTGGATTATATGAAACGCAGGGGTACCGTTGTGTTTTTAAACGTAGACGAAGGGGTAATTTTTAGCCGGCTTAAAACTACTGACTTAAATGAACGCCCCTTGCTAAAGGGGCTGGATGATGAAGGCCTAAAGAACTTCATACACGAAAAACTGGAAGAACGGTTGCCCATTTACCAGCAAGCCGATATCAGTTTTAACCCGGTAACGCAAAAGATGGAAGAGTTAGTAGACTTACTCGCCAAACGGTAGCATGTAGTAAACGCTGAGACGGCAGCATGCCGTATCTACAAAAATCAATTACTCAGCAATGGCATTGGCATATTTTGTTTTATCCTCTGATGTATTTGATGTAATAGATAAAGCAAGGTTCTTTAACCGGGCATTTTTGATTTCACCAATATGTTGCGCAGCATCCGCTTTATACAAATAAGCTTCTGCAAGATGCTTTATATCGGCCTCATTTACCTTGTCAAGTATTTGTGTAGTTTGGGTGGTGTCGTTACCGCTCATGGCAAAAGCAGCATATTTAATATCTGCATTTTGGGTTTTCTGCACCGCTTCTACTAAGCCGTTATCCGTCTTTACAGTTACGGCAATAGCCCAATACTTTACATCCATGTTTTTAATAGCATCTATAGCTTGTTGCAGGGCATCTTTATCGGTAGCGTTTATTGCAAGCGCCAGATTCTTTAAATCGCTGCTATTATAAATATCGCTGGAATCTACTGTAGAAACTACCACAGTTCCATCGTTACTATCGGTGGGCTTTTGGTTACAGGCGCTAAATACTACCAGCGACAGCAAGGCAGAATAGGTAATCAGATTTTTCATACGTAGGGGTTTTTAAGGTTTAAAATTGCCTATGTACTGCATAAACCCTGCCATAATAATTAGTCCACGTAGATCCTTACTGATTGATAAACGGGCTCTACATAGCCGGGCACCAGAGAGTTGTAGTAATTGATTATCTGCTCAGGCACAGGCATTACGTCACCGTTCTGACTGCTTAACTGGCTGTAATAGTCTTTTACGCGAGGCACAAATACCGGGTCCATTTTCCTCCACAGTTCAGAATAATCGGCAAGTGTGGTAATCTCTTTGCTTGTAGGGCTACTGGCAATTGTTATTTCGCCAAAGCCAAAAGCCTTGCGGATATAAACTACCTTTTTTCCCGATTTGCTCAACGGGCCGTAAGGTGCAAAAACGCAAATGGCACCTTTGCAGGCAATAAGCATAGGGCGATCGTAAATGATTCTATACTCCGATAGTTTGTCTTTATACCCCCAGATTTTATTCCACATGTGCACCTTGCGCCCGTTCTTAGTAATTATTGCCACCGCATTATCCTCGCCGGGGCCCGAAGGGATGCTTAGCGATATTCCCTCGTCAGTCAATTTTCCGTTGGTGTAATCTTCAGCGGTAAGATATACGCCACATTGAGAGTAAACGTTACCAACAATTAAAAGCAATGCCAATAGCAAGGTGTTTTTCATAGATAGGCTTGTATTACCCCAAATGTAAAAAAGACCATTAAAAAAGGGAAAGCATCAAAAATACAGCATGTACTATTTTACACATATCACAAACCTATGTTGTAGTCCTGCTTCAATTTTACAGGCACCCATACTTCCTCTTCCGATTCGGGGTTATCGCGCTTGTACTTCTCTCCCATTACCTCAAAGTGTGGACGGTCGTCTATAACATATTCTGAAGCAGGCAGCCAGGTATTGAAGATGTAACCAAAGGTTTTTAGGGCCTCGCTATCGCGACCTTTATGGATAAATACGGCATATAATCCAGCGTGTATTGTCAGTGTTTCCATGCCATCCGGCACTGTTTCAAAATCCGAAACTTCCACCGCCGCCCATTTTTCAAACTCCGCGTTAGGATTAAATGCCTTGAAGAATCCTACAGCAAAAACTTCTACCGAGTATAAATCACTGTTTAATGCATTTGTAATCTCCTTTCTACGGGGCATAAAGCCGCCCCACAACACAGGCGCCTCATTTTTAGCAATGGTGGTGGTTATACGTTTACCTATCAATTTTTTCTCGCTTGTGGTTTTTATTTCAGGAGTCATAC
>DATGXP010000616.1:0-4046 GCA_035298845.1 Chitinophagales bacterium | reverse complement strand
GATACTATTGAAGGTGCTACCACTGTAAACGAGGTGATAGTTGCTCCTCTGCATGGCACTGCCTTCTTTATTAACGATAGCACAGTGAGGTATGTATCTGCTCCGGGTTATTGCGGTCGCGATACCTTTACTTACGCCGGCGAAAACTTGTGCGGATTCGATACTGCACTGGTTGTTGTTAATGTTATCTGCAACACTAAACCATTGGCTGTTAACGATACGCAGACTATCTGCCGCCAGGATACGCTTACCTTCAACCCGCTTACCAACGATGTTGACGCCGATGGCAACCTTATCCGTATTGCAGGAATAGGTGCACCAAGCAGCGCTGGTTTGATTAATGTATTAACGCTTACCGATAGCACTATTACTATCAGCTCTAACGGTACCGTATCATCATTAACCTTAAACTACTACATCTGCGATAACGGATTACCGGTTAAGTGCGATACAGCATCTATATTGATAAATGTTGTAGACTGTCCTCAGCCTCAGGTTGATGATATTTACGACACAATACAGTCGTGCGTAACTACCGATTCAATTTGTATCGAATCGTTTGTTAATCTTCCGGCAGGTGTTTGGACAATTACCAATATGTGTCAGCCGGCCAACGGAACATTAACATTCGGTGCACATTGCTTCACGTATGTGCCTAATACAGGATTCTATGGTAACGATACCATGTGTGCTACAGTATGCACCACTGTTGGCTTATGCGCTACCGCACAGGTGGTAATTACTTCTATCGATTGTATCATTCAACCGGTAGATGAGCCTTGCGACCTGGATACTACTATTATCAACACACCTGTAACCCTTGATATACTGTCTAACGACATTATTCCATGGGCGGCAGATACTACGGTAACAGTGGTGGCTCAGCCTGCTAACGGAACGGTAGTAGTAAACGCTGATAACACAGTTACGTTCACACCTTCTGCAGGCTTTGTAGGCAACGCTCAGTTTGATTACATTGTATGTGCAGTTACCGGTTCTTATAGCTACTGCGATACGGCTAATGTTTGTATTACAGTAATTGACACTAACCAGCTTTGCTTTATACCAAACGGATTCTCACCTAACGGTGACGGTGTAAACGATGAGTATGTAATACCATGTAGTGAGCGTAACCCGCTGGCAACCATACGTATCTTCGACCGTTGGGGTATTGAAGTTTGGTTTAGCGATGGACCATACCTGAACAACTGGAAGGGTACAAACATGGATGGTACCGAGTTACCGGATAGTACTTACTACATCATTTACGAATACAACGACGGCACCGGTAAACGCGAAGCCAAGTTCGTGGTAATTCACAGATAACAGTTTTAATACGGCCTTCTCTCTCAGCTAAGGGAGAGAAGGCCTTTATAAAGAATATTTAACCTGAAAAAAGTTTTGTTATGAAGAAATTACTTACTACAGCATTAATGGCCCTGGCGGTTTTTACCGGTGTAAAAGCACAACAGGATGCAGCTTACAGTATGTATATGTTTAACGGCCTGTTTCTTAACCCGGCCTACGCAGGTAGCCAGGAGGTTATAAGCGTTATGGCAATTTACCGCCACCAATGGGCCGGCCTGGAGGGTGCACCTAAAACGGTTAATGCCAGTATACACACGCCTTTCCGCCGCGACCAGTATGCTATAGGGTTAACTTTAACCAACGACCGTTTGGGTTTATCTAATACATTTTCGGTTACACCGGCATTTTCATACCGTTTGAAGCTTAAGGGCGATAACCGTTTATGCTTTGGTGTGCAGGCGTCGTTCAACTACTTTTATCAGAATAATGCAAAAGCAGAATTGGCTCAGATTACCCAGCCTGATAATGCCTTTACATTAAATGAAAACCTGTTTGTGCCAAACTTCGGGTTTGGTATTTACGCATACGGCAAAAGATATTTTATAGGTGCTTCTGTTCCGCACTTATTGCCGTCTACACTACGCGATAAAACGGGCGTTTCGGGTTACAATACTTCAATTGCTCGTATGTACAACCACTACTTGTTTACAGCAGGTTATGTGTTTGGTAAAGAAGCTTCAGTTGTAAAGGTTCGTCCGTCTTTCTTGATGAAATGGCAGAAAGGTTTGCCTAAAAACATACCTCAGTTTGATATCAATTTGGCTTTATTGTTTGTAGACCGTGTATGGTTAGGTTTTGGATACCGTACCGCCGGTGATGGTCAGCAAAAGATGAAATATGTTGGCCAGTCGGCTAACGTATTTGTAAACTTTAAAGCTACACCGCAACTGCAAATAGGCTATTGCTACGATGCCGAAATTTCGAGCCTGCGCAAATACACTACCGGTACCCACGAAATTATGATTGGATACGATTTCTGGTATAACAAAAAGCGTTTTGTAACACCGCGTTTTGTGAAGTATTTCTAAAATGAATTATAAGGTAACACCTATAAATACAAGATTATGAATTTGAAGAAATCCCTGACACTTTTACTGGCTTTCATGATGCTATCTATGGCACAGGCAGAAAAGCCGATAGTGAAAGTAGGCGACTGGTACTACAAGCAATTTGATTATCGTAAGGCTATTATGTTTTACGAAAAGGCGCTGAAGAAAGACCAGCAAAATGTATATGTGCTGCAAAAAATTGCGGATAGCTACCGCCTGATAAATGATTGGGTAAAGGCCGAACCGTATTATGCCAGCCTGGCGCAGTTGCCAAATTCTAATGTGATAAACAAGCTGTATTATGCCGAAGCTTTGCGTGCTAATCAAAAATATGCCGAAGCCAAAGTATACTACAAACAATACCAGGACCTGGTACCTACCGATGCTAGCATAAAATCGCGTGTGCTGGGTATGGATAAAATTGAAGAACTGAGCAAGGACAGGGGATTTTATGAAGTGAAGAATCTGGATAAGATAAACTCTAAATTCTCTGATTTTGGTGTTTCGCTTAACAAAGATACAGGTATCTATTTCTGTTCTAACCGTCTGCCCGAATCTTATGTAGTGCGTAAAGACGTTTGGACACAGGGTAATTTCCTGCAGATATATGAAGCGTTTAAAGATGATACTTCTAACGGTACCATATCTAAAGCTACTGTTATGAGTGGACGTACACTTAACAAGAAGTTTCACGAAGGTACATCCAGCTACAACGAAAAAATGGGCGAGTTGTATTTAGATAGAAGCAACTACAACGGCAAGCGTGCTTTTACCGCTGCCGATAAAACGGTGAAACTGAAAATTTACCGTATGGTTTGGTTGCCCGATGCAAAACGTTGGGGTGATGAACTGGTAGAAGCAGTGCCTTTTAATGATAAAGAATATTCGGTTTGTCATCCATCTTTAACCAAGGATGCCAAGACTATTTACTTTGCCAGCGATAAACCGGGTGGCTATGGTGGTGTAGATATTTACATGAGCACCCGCGAAATTGGTGGTACATGGAATACACCAATTAACCTGGGCCCTAAAGTTAATACCTCGGGCGACGAGATGTTTCCTTTCATTGCAGAAGATGGTACATTATACTTCTCATCTAATGGCCATACTGGTTTAGGTGGTTTAGATGTTTACAGCACTACAACCGTTAAAACCGGTAACAAAATGACTAACTGGACAGACCCTGAAAATCTGGGCTATCCTATCAATACCAACACCGATGATTTTGGCTATGTAGTTGGCCGCGATAACAAGCGCGGATACTTTGTGTCTAACCGCGAAGGTGGACAGGGCGATGATGATATCTACAGCTTTACCAAGAAGGGAATTATTCTTAATGGTATAGTATACGATGCCAGCACGGGCTTACCTATAGAAGGTGCAGAAGTGGTAATGAAAGATGAGGACGTTGAAAAAGGAAAGGTTAAATCAGGCAAGGATGGCGATTTTACTTTCGCCGCTAATCCAAACAAACGCTACAAGTTTTTTGCTACTAAGGCGGGCTACCTGCCTGCCGAGCTTTCTTTTGATGTAAAAGAGAAACCTGAGCTGGTTAAAATACCAATGGTACCAGAAGGTGGAATAAACCTGGAGGTAACTGTATTGGAGAAGAGAACCCGCGAGCCTATG
>DATGXP010000615.1:0-2873 GCA_035298845.1 Chitinophagales bacterium | reverse complement strand
AACGCTCTAACTGAAAGCTCTCCATAATATAAAAAAAGCCCCTGCCCTCTTCGCCTACTAAATTGCTTACCGGCACCTTTACATTATCAAAAAACAGTTCACCGGTATCGGAACATTTCCAGCCCATCTTCTTTAGCTTATTGGTAGTAAAACCGGGAGTACCCTGGTCTACCACAATAAGGCTGACACCGGCAAGACCAGCAGCGGGGTCGGTTTTGCAGGCTACTGTTACAAAGTTACCATACACTCCGTTGGTTATAAAAGTCTTGCTGCCGTTAATTATGTAATAATCGCCTTCGCGCTTAGCAGTGCATCGCAGGTTAGCTACATCGCTACCGGCACCCGGCTCGCTGATGGCTATACTGCCTACAAATTCGCCGGTGATAGATGGCTTGAGGTATTTTTCTTTAAGGTAATCGCTGCCAGCCAGTAATATGTGGTTGGTAGCCATATACTGATGCACACTTACCGCCGCCGCATAACCCGCGCAGGTATCGCGGGCCAGTTCTTCAAGATAAGCTACTGTATACCAGAAATCGTTGTTAGTTCCGCCCACTTCTTCCGGAAAGTTGATACCCAGAAAACCGAGGTCGCCCATACGTTTGAAAACGCTGCGGGGTATCACTTCATCCTCTTCCCACTTATTGATATGGGGGGCAACTTCTTTCGATACGAAATCGCGCACCGACTGACGAAACAACTCGTGTTCCTGGTTAAAGTACTGTCCCATGTGGTTGGTTGGTTATTACCGCTTGCGGCAACCTGTTAATCAATAGTAACATTAATGCCTCTTTCAGCGATGGCATCTTTCATAGGCTTAAGCAGTTTGAATGAACCATGCTTAACGGCGTATTTGCCTTTGCTATGAATAATATACGAACACTGCTCGGCCTGCTCGGCAGAGTGCTTACACACATCTACCAAAGCCTCGATAACCCACTCGAAAGTGTTATGGTCATCGTTATGAATAATTAGCCTGTGAAGTTGAAGGGTGCTTTCGCCCATGTCAATATCGGGCTGTAGCAAAGTGGAGTGCAAAACGCTCATATACCTAATTTAAAAGTCTACGAATGTAGGGTGCAGATTCCATTATTCAAACAAATGTTTGAAATTATTACGAATTTGTGCGTATTGAAAATGAGGAATTAAATTCTTCCCCCGGCTCCAGCATTATAATACCCTCTCTATCAGCAAATTCCACCTGTTTGCCAGCAGTGCCCGCGCAGCCCAGCCAGGGTTCTATGCACACATACGGGGCATTAACTTTTGCCCAAAGGCCCAGGTAACTGAAACCGTGAAAATCGACCGTTAAAGTATGCTCGTGTTTGCTGCTTTTTATAGTGGCCGTGCGCGATTTGAGGTCTTTAAAAATAAGGGCATCATCTTTAAACAAGTCGGGCTGTAGCTGAATGCTGTTAGCATTGTTAAACACAGGGCCGGTGCGGCCATCGAAGAAGCCATCACCATCTATAAAGTGGCGGGGAGAGTTCTCTGCCTGCTCAAACTGAATAGCGTAATCGCTGTAGGACTCATTCTCATGGCCCTTTAGCCCAAACGGTACGGCAAAGGCCGGGTGGCCGCCTAACTGAAAATACATTGGCTTATCGTCTTTATTACGCACCTCGTACGATACCAGTAACTCATTCGCCTTTAGCCGGTAGCCGATTAAGAACTCAAACTGGTAAGGGTAGAGTTTAAGGGTCTCTTCATTATTACTGATAGAGAAGACCATCTTTTCCTGGCTAAGCTCCAGCAACTTAAAGTTCATTTTGCGGGCAAAGCCGTGTTTCTCCATTGGGTATTTTACGCCGTCAATCACAATCTCATCATCCACACTGCGGCCTACCGTGGGGAACAGCACCGGTGCATGCCATGGCCAGAAGGCTTCATCGGCCTGCCACAGGTGCTCTACACCTGTTTTCTTATTAAAGATAGATGTTAACTCAGAGCCGTACTCGCGCACCTTTACGCGTAAAAAGTCGTTTTCTATTTGATGCATATAACTGCATATATACAAAATACAGCAGCATCTGCCTCCATTTCTGCTTAACTCTTTTCTGTTACTTTTATCCCCATGACCAAGCTGGCAGAGTATATCCCCTTTGTGCTGTATGTAGTAATGATAGCCGGCTTTTTTGCCTATGTAATACGCCGTAAGCTGAACCCCGAAAAGAATCTTTTTGTGACGGGAGAACCGGTTAGACTTAACAAACGAATTGAGCTGGAAGTTTTGCTAAGCCGTGAAGAGTTTATAGAAACCAACGTGCAGGTAACTGCCAAATCGCGCCAATTGTGGATAGTGATTTACGTCTTTATTTTTATTGCTGTGATGACTGCCGCGCTGGGAAGCGCTTTGGATAAAAACAACCAACAAGTATCGTGGCTGATGTTTATTGCACCGGTAGCCATTTTTGTAGTGCTGGTGGTGCTGGTGCCCGGTTATTTTCAAAAGCGAAATTTTGGAAAGCTGTATGATAGCAGCCCTATAGTAAAGGATCCGATTAAGTATATGCTTGATGCTGAACGGGGCGAATTACAATCGCCGGTAGCTAATACCGATTTTAGCTGGGAAATGGTAAGTGATGTAATAGAAACCAGGGATTACGTATTGATTTATATAGGCCCTGCATCGGCATTGTTTTTAGCCAAAAACAAATTTGCACAAGGTGACCTTGCTATTTTGCTTGGATTTTTGAATGCGAATTTCAGGGTGAGAAAGAGATAGTCGAATACATCCCCCACCTTCCCGTATTTCGGGATGAAACAAAATCCTCCCCCAGGGGAGGACTTGAGCAGCCGGTGCAGCATTAAATTAGTACAAGTAGGTATCCTGTAAATTATTTCACCGGCAGCATTAAATCAGGTATAACATT
>DATGXP010000614.1:0-2257 GCA_035298845.1 Chitinophagales bacterium | reverse complement strand
GGCCTGCCCATAGGTATTTTAGAAAGCAGTGAACATCCACTGCTGCTGCGGGTGTATCCTAATCCGGCAACCGACCGGTTATTTATACTGGCGCCTTTACTGCCTACCGAAGTAAATATTTACAACATAGCCGGCAGCCTGGTTAACCATACCATGCATCCGGCTAACGGCGTTATAGATATAAGCACACTGCCTGCCGGTATTTACATTGCCGAGGTAAAAGCCAACGGTACTACTGCACGGTGCAGGTGGGTGAAAATGTAATACAAGTCGGAAGTCCGAAGTGAGAAGTCGGAAGTAATACAAAACAGCCAATCCGAATGCGGAAAGCGGATTTCGGAATGCAGAATTGAACAACCAATACAAATACAGCAATAGCAAGATTAGCAGGATGAATACAGCGATGTGTTCATCCTGTTTTGCGTTTTAAAACACCGGTAATAATCCTTTCTGTAAGGCTTGGTACATGTTGCTGATATTTATAGATTTAACCCTCAAAAGAAGGATTACATGAAATCATCATTTTTACAAAGGTTAGCAATGGGCGCCAGCATGGCTGCATTACTGCTAACGGGCAGTTGCAAAAAGAAAGACGAAACCTCTACCGTGCCGGTAACCGGCACCTGGACCAACGCCTCGTCAACGGCTACGGCCTACTATATATTTAAAGATGATGGCACTTTTTTAAAGCTATCGGCCAACGCTATAGGTGTGCACAGTAAAACCAGCGATGTATATGCAGCCGATGAAAACACCATTATCTTTTCGCCGGAAAGCAGCGGCAACCAGCTTTATAATTACAAGGTAAGTAACGATAGCCTGTATATTTCTAACGCTAACAGCTACTATGTATTTATTAAAGCTACCGGTATAGATGCCGATACCTGGGTTAAAAAATCGACCCTGCTGCAGGCGATACCGCTGGCCAGCGGCCGATGGTTTGGCGCCCTCGACTGGAACGGCCTTGATTTTGTAGTGAGCAACCGCGACGTAAATAAAGTGTATAAAATAGATGGTGCCACATTTAATGTGTACGACTCTATTACCGTAACCCAGGAATCGCCGGGGCTGGCTATGATAGGCACCGACACCTGGCTGAACAACCTGGGCAACGATACGAAGCTTCACCAGGTAAACTCTGTAACCGGCACTACGCTGTTCAGCAGCAGTGCGGCCGCGCAGGCACCGGTTATCATGGCTTCGCAGGGCAGCGATATCTGGTTTTTTAATACTGCCGGCGATTTGTATACCTATAACACGGTAACCGACAACTTTACCCTGAAGCACAGCGGCGTGGAATTTACCAGTGGCTCATCGTTTTACCCCGATATGGTTATTAAAGATGGGTACGCATACATTTGCCTGGCTACCTCGGTTATTAAATTTAACCTGAGCACTTACCAGGTAGATGAAACCTACGAGCTGGATACATCGCAGGGCTTTGCACTGGGTATAGCGCACAATGGCACCAACTTTTACACCATCAGTATTTCGCTGACTGCCTTTTACGGCGGCAATATCGTTTTAAACTTAAATAAAATCGCATTTTAATATGCTTACACCATTGCATAAACTGATTGTACTGGGCACTGCCTGCCTGCTGCTGGCAATAGCATCGTGCAAAAAAGATAACAACGACGTGCCGGCGCTTACCGGTAAATACCGCGTGGTAGCTTACCCCGGCGATGATACCCTGCCGCAGTATTACCTTTTTAATGATGATAAAACCTATACGGTGCTGTCGCAAAATAACCAGGGCGTAAAGCGGGTAGACAAGGGGGTATATACCTACAAGGACCCCTCGCTGGTGCTAAGCAGCTACTACAATGCATATGTAGTGCGCCACAGCGGCGATACCATAAAGCTGGTAAGCAACCCCAGCGCCGGCGACGACAGCCATATAGTATTGATAAAAGATAACAACGCACCGGCAGCCACCGACTGGGTGCAGCGTGTAAATGTAACCACCCGGATACCGGTACCCGATATTCAGCCTACGGCCTTTACTGTACTGGCTGGTAAATTTTTTACCACCGATGAATACAACCCGCAAATACGCCGCTACAATACTGCTAACGGACAGCTGTTGCCTGCACTTACCACCGCCGCCAATTACTATGGCATTACCACTATCAGCAGCTCGCTGTGGGGTATGACCGTATCCGGCAAGCTTAACCGGCTTGACCCTGCTACCGGCAATGTGGTATTTAGTGCCAGTGGCACTATAAATGGATACGATGTAATAGCAGGTACAGGC
>DATGXP010000613.1:0-2683 GCA_035298845.1 Chitinophagales bacterium | reverse complement strand
AATAAAGTAGTAGAACATATCCTCTGCACTTACACCGCGCACAACACCGTTGTCGCCATGGCGTACCGGTTTCTTCAGTGGCTTGAAGTTTATATCAACTGATAGTTCCTGCTCTTTGTGTTGCAACTTCAGCTGGTAAGTACCGTCCTTTAACTTTTTAAATGTATCGCCATCGTAATCCAGGCTCAATACTTTATTTGAAATAACCGGGTGCTTCTTCAGCAACTCATCCGGGTAAGGCATTACGCCTTTGCTCAACATCTCTATTGCCGCACGCTTAATGAAAGGGTCTTTTACCAACTCCCCCTTTTTTAATCTCTCTAAACCCAGCTTTGGAGCCCGGTGATCTACCAATGAAACTGTATAATACTTCTTCTCCTTCAAATCGGATATACCCCAGATAACTGAATGCGCATAATCAGGCTTGTTAGTTTTTTTATCGAAGCTGATAGCGTGGCGAAAGAACGATGCAAAGAGAGAGAACTCTCTGCCGCCTTTAGCCTTAATGTGCGTATGCATATACCACCACTCGGTAGAAGAAGATGCATGCGGTAAATCGTGAACATTTAAATCAATGGGGCCATCTTTGGGCCAGTCGAAGGCGAAGAACTTTGTGGGTGCAGTAGCTGCTGTTTGTTTCATGGGCGCGCAAGAAAGTATAAAATTCATAGCTCTGCAAACGATTTTGGGTTTGAGCTAAAATTTTATTTCGCTCAGGTTTCAGGCTGTAAAGCGATTATTAATTTTTGATTAGAATAACCTGCGTTACAACATATAGTAACCGTTGCAGCCCAATGCAAAATTTGTGATAAAAACCAATTCAGCGCCTAGCCTTTGTCAGTTTTACAATAAGATACCATGTGTAAAAACCTTTGCCAAAGTTTTTGGAAAAAGATTTGATTTGCACCCACTAAGCTACTATGCAAGCCAATGGCTGATAACGAAAAAGAGATTGCGGGGTTTTCGAAGATGGGCAAACGCGAAAAAATTGCGTGGCTTGCCAAGAACTTTCTGTATGCCAACCCTGTAGAAGTTGTAAAAGAGTTTGCCGAATACTGGCACGATAACGTAGAGGCGCAAAAGCTGCTGGATGGCTTTAGTGAAAACACCCTGACCAATTTCCCTGTGCCATTTGGTATAGCCCCTAACTTCCGCATTAACGATGTGGTGTATGCTGTGCCCATGGTAATAGAGGAAAGCTCGGTAGTGGCAGCAGCCTCTAACGCTGCTAAATACTGGATTACGCGCGGTGGCTTTAAAGCAGAGGTTTTATCTACAAAAAAGGTGGGCCAGGTTCACTTTATATACCACGGCAGCAAGCGTAAATTATTTTCGTTTTTCGAAACTATAAAGGATGAGTTGAAGCAAGGTGTAAAGCACATAACCACCAAAATGGAAGAGCGGGGTGGCGGTGTATTGGATATGGAGTTGTTTGACTTTACTAACCTGGAGAAAGATTACTACCAGCTACGCGCTTACTTTGAAACAGTGGATAGCATGGGTGCTAACTTCATCAACTCGTGCCTGGAAGAATTTGGGAGTATGCTGCAGGCAAAGGTAGCTGCCAGCGACGAGTTTAGCGATAAGGATAAGGAGATTGATATTATCATGTGCATCTTATCTAACTACACCCCCGATTGTGTAGTGCGCGCCGAAGTTAGCTGCCGGGTATCGGAACTGGGCACATTTGACGGCGGACAAATAACCGCCGAAGAGTTTGCTACTAATTTTCAGCGGGCTGTAAACATTGCACGTATAGACCCTTACCGTGCTACTACGCACAACAAGGGTATAATGAACGGAATAGATTCGGTGGTGCTTGCCACCGGTAACGATTTTCGCGCGGTAGAAGCCTGCGTGCATACGTATGCCTGCCGCGATGGGGTTTACCGCAGCCTTAGCGAGTGTGAGGTGAAGGATGGTATGTTCCGTTTTTGGTTGACCATACCTATTGCCATAGGCACTGTAGGTGGGTTAACATCGCTGCACCCGTTGGCCAAACGCTCGCTTGAGCTATTGGGTAACCCAAATGCTAAAAAGCTGATGGAGATAATAGCTTGCGTAGGGCTAGCGCAAAACTTCGCTGCGCTGCGTTCACTTACTACCAGCGGCATACAGGCCGGGCACATGAAAATGCACCTCACCAACATACTGGCCGGCCATAAAGCCACCGATGAAGAAGTAGCGCTGGCTAAAAAACACTTTGAAATTAAAACCGTGAGTGTATCGGCGGTTAGAGAGTTTATAGAGAACCTGCGGAAGGGGTAAGGCAAAATACAGCTTTAAAACGGAGACACAGAATACACAGAGAAACACGGAGAATACAATGGGAAAGCTTTAGGCTCAGAGAAATACAAGAACAGCCAGATACTTGCCACAGAGGCACGGAATACACAGAGAAACACAGAGAATACAAATCTTTGGATATGCTACACAAACCAGTAATAATCACTCAAGAGTATATAAATGAGTTGAGTTATAAAATAATTGGTGCGGCAATAGAAGTACATAGACATCTTGGGCCCGGTTTGTTGGAATCTGTATATCAAACCTGCCTGGTAGATGAGTTGCAAACAAATGGATTGAAAGTAGCTACGAATGTGCGTATAGATATTTTGTATAAAGGAAAGGCCCTGGGCAATCAATTAATAATTGACATTCTTGTAGAGGATACTATTATACT
>DATGXP010000612.1:0-2062 GCA_035298845.1 Chitinophagales bacterium | reverse complement strand
GTATAGTATCCAGGTTGTTGCCACCGGCCAAAGGCTTGGTCCAGCGCACAAATATTTGTCCGTTGGTTACATCGGTTTGCCGTACATCTACATTTATAATAGAGGGTATGTCTACCGGCATAAACACGCATACACCATTTGATGGCACACTCTCGTTAGGGTCAAACTGGAACAAGCCGTTAGGCGAAAGCTTAGAAAAATGTGCCACTACGCGGTAAGTGTATTGCTTGCCTACTACCGTGTTGTTATCTACAAAACTGTAGGTAAAAATATTGGCGGCAGTTATTTTAGTAAAACCACGGCCGGCTACCCCGGTTTCGCAATAGTCGGGTGTATACAGGTCGCAGCCATCTTTGCGCCAAACCGAGAAACCGCGGAAATCGGGCGAAGAGGAGCATAAGTAAGGGTTAGCCCATGTAAGGGTTACATTCTGGTTGGTAGCCACTGCGGTAAGGTTTAGCGGTGGCGGGGCTATTACAGTTATATTCCAGGGCTCAAGGTCTACCAATGGGGTAGGGTTAGGTGGGTTGCCGGGTTGTGCGTAGCTATCTACAGCGCGGAACACGGCGGTGTATGGCTGGCTGCTTATGTGGCTGCAATCGGTGGTCCATCTAAAATCGCCGCTGGTGGGGTTGGCCGGGGCACCTATCTGGTTAAATGTAGCGGGCGATGTAGCTACCTGAAAAGGAGCACCATTGGCGCTTAGTGTAACCGTTTGTGTAAGGTTAGGGTCTGATGCAAACACCCTTACATTCAATTGGTCGCCGGCCCTTATGCAGGTATCGCGCGGGGGTACTATCCGTGGAGGGTCGTTAGGGGTGTTTATTACAATAATCTGCATATCGCGTATGAGCGTGCCCAGTTTTACCCCATTGCGGTACTCGCTTACCAGTATAGCTATATTGTAAATGCCCAGCCGGCAGGGCGTGGCCCAGGTAATCTGCCCGTTATTCCGGTCTATAGTGAACGTATTGCCCGGAAAACCGCTGGATACGCAGTATTGGTCGGGGTAGACATAAATGGGCACATCGTTGTTGGCTGCCTGTTTACATGGTATTAATTCAAACACCAGGCTATCTCTATCAGGGTCGTAGGGGCAGGGGTTGTGAAAAAAAGTATCGTTCAGGTTGGCATAATCTATAGGCGGGCAGGCCAGTACGGGTGAGGAGTTGAAACCAATATTGGCCAAATCGGTAGGAAACTTCAGGGTGTCTTCTACATAAAAAGGAATCTCGATAGAAGCGCCGTTTTGGATGTTATTAATGCCATCAATACGGTTAAGGTCCTGAAACTCTATTACATAATGGCGGTTGGGCGGCGGTGGTGCACCGGGGTAAGTGTGTATGGAGGTGTATTTACTCAGTTTAATACTCTCGGGACTGGTAGCTATAATTTCCCCGTCTTTATACCCATTGCCATCGGCATCTACACCATTGCTGCGGTCAATGTTTTCGCTGGTACCATCGCCCCAATAAACCGATATCTGGTCTTTATCGGCGGCTACGCTAATACCATCGTATTTGCTATAGGTAATTACTGTAACCTCGTATCTAAAGTTTCCTATCAACCGGTACAACACTTCGCCGGCACGGTAGTGCGTGGCAAAGGAGGGAGAGAAGAAACCTATTACAAACAGGCAGATGGCAAAAAATGATTTGCTGGCAACATTCATTGGTTCAAAGAAAAGAATTATAAGCCAAATGAACGCGCTTTATGCGCGCACATTGTGTTTTTTTAAAATCCGAACACAAAACCCCGGTTTTCCAGTTTGTTTTTTAGCCAATAGAAGGCTTCGGTAACTACAAAATAGCCGGTATATAAAGGGTTAATGAGTATAATAACCATAGGGTAGTATATGGCTACTATTAATATATCCATAAAATAATAAATGCCCATGTGCATGCCAAAAAGCAGGCACCCATATATAAAGGCATTACGCTTGCTCATTACTGCTACCCAGGCTGTTAACTCCAGCACCAGCGACATACCAAAAAGGAAAATTATGAAGGGTTTGTTAGCAATTACAAAGTTGGCCTGCTTTAACCCCATTTGCATATCGGCT
>DATGXP010000611.1:0-4776 GCA_035298845.1 Chitinophagales bacterium | reverse complement strand
TGCTGCTTTTGAACAACCGGTAGAAACCGGTGCTGAATTTGTACATGGTAAACTGCCAATAACGCTGAGTCTGCTTAAAGAATATGGGATACCGGTAACACCTGCTAAAGGCGAAATGTGGCAATGCTACAACGGGCAGTTTAGCCGGCAAGATGATTTTATAGAATATGCCAACCTGTTAGATAAGCCGCTGAAGGACTTGCATAGTGATATAACGGTAGCTGAATTTTTAGAAAGCCTGCCAAACGACGATAAACATGAAGAACTAAAGTTTGCCTTACAGGAATATATAGAAGGGTACGACGCGGCCGATGTGACCAAAGCCAGTGCCCTCGCATTTAAACACGACTGGCTGCACCAGGATGAAAAACAATTTCGCGTAGAAGGCGGCTATGCCCGGTTGATAGAAGCTATAGCTAATGAATGCCGCAGCAATGCCTGCCGTATAGTTAACGGCGTACCGGTAAAAACTATAACGTGGAAAAAGGGGAACGTAAGTATAACTACCGGTACCGGTGAGCAGTTCTCCGCACAATGTGCCCTGATTACTGTTCCGCTAGGAATATTACAGTTACCCGCTACGCACAGCAACGCTATAAAGTTTGTTCCTGCATTGCCGGATAAAACAGCAATAGCGGAAGAAATGGGCTTTGGGGCTGTGATAAAAATATTGCTTCAATTTGACCATGCCTGGTGGGTTGATGAGGAAGTGAGAAAACGAAGCGGACATAAACTGGATAAGATGGAGTTTTTGTTTACGGATACGCGTATATCTACCTGGTGGACCCAACACCCACATACCGGTGGGCTGCTAACCGGCTGGATAGGCGGACCGCCTGCACAGAAAATGAGCGGACAGAGCAATAAGGATATACTGGATGAAGCTTTACAGGCATTGGCGTATATGTTTCAGCTGCCGCAGACGCAGTTAGAAGGTATGCTAAAAGGATGGCATGTAGCCAACTGGGGCGCAGATGAATATGCACATGGAGCCTACTCGTATACTACGGTAAACTGGAAAGAGCAGAAGAAGATATTATCGGCACCGGTTGAGGGCACACTGTTTTTTGCCGGCGAGGCGCTTTATTCGGGTGAAGAAATAAGTATGGTAGAGGGGGCGCTTGGCAGTGGACTTGAAACAGCGGCGGAAATATTGCATTTACCAAAGTGAATAAAGACAAATATTGATGTATGGAATACCTTTAATTTGTTTTTTTTTTTAATATTTTTAATTCATAAAACGCACATCTGCATGGAAGAAGCTGCTGTAATGCCAATAATAGAAAACTGCCCTACCTGTAAAAAGGCGGTATCGCCCGAGGCTAAATTCTGCGATAGCTGTGGTTATCCGGTCGGCGGTTCTACTTTTGACAAAAATGAATTTGAGTATGCTTACGAAGTGAAAAGATATGAACTGGAAAAAGCACAGGGTGTTGTTAAGAATGGTGTAACCACTTTATATGTTTTGTCCGGGTTGATATTGTTAGCAGACCTTGTTGTGTATTATACAACTGATAATGTTGGATTTCTGATAGCCGGTATAGTATTGCCTGTTATGTTTGTAGGATTAGCCCAATGGGCTAAGGTAAAACCTTTTACAGCCTTAGTTGTTGCTTTGGTGCTGTATGTTACCTTAATTCTTTCGGATGTGTTTGTTAATCCCGCTTCTATTGTGCAAGGTATTATTCTAAAGATAATTGTGATAAGTGCCCTGGTTAAGGCTGTTCGCGGTGCCAAAGATGCTCAGAATATTATGGGAGAATTAGAAGCTAAAAATTGGAACCAGTAGAATTTCAGGGAGACATGTCTGCCCCGCCTGAGGCACTCCGGTGCACAGCGTGTAATCAACCGTTAAGTCCTCAAAGTAGATTTTGTCCGGGTTGTGGTTCTTTATTGCAACCGCTAGCACAAAGTATTTCTGATTATTCTTTTAATGGCACAGCGAAGCTGTTGGTGGTTTTTTACATGGTGCAGTTAATTCTGTGCCTGCTGGTTAGCGCACTTGATGTTTTTAATGACTACCGTAATGTGTTTTGGGTAGAGATGTTTCTAGCCTTTTGGACTTTGGTATTTGCTTTTGCTAATGCCAAAGATATTGTGCCGCTTTATAAAGTGACTAACATAAACTTACCTGTATTAGGCCTTTGCGCTGTAGGCGCTGTTTTGTTTTCAATTGTAATAGGATTTGTGGTTGATTGGTTCAATCTGGAAATTCTGGGCAAGCAGTTTAGTTACTTTCAATTGTATAAGGATCTTAAGTATAGCAGAATTTTTTTCGTATTATCTATAGCCGTATATCCTGCAATTTTTGAAGAATTGGCTTTTCGTGGGGTAGTTTATAACTATGTTAATTCGGTTTCAGGATCATTTAACGCTATTGTGATCAGCTCTATGACTTTTGCCATTATACACGTTAGTATAGTATCACTTGTTTGGTTAATTCCATTTGCCCTTGTTATTGGCTATTTAAGATACCGATACAATACGTTGTGGTACGGTATGGTTATTCATTTTCTTTTTAACGGGGTAACCTGTTTAACAGAGTTGGGTAAGTTTTAGCGATACCGCAACCTGTAGCTTAAGTAAGTTTTATGTGCCTTACCATGCTGGTCTACACAGGAATCTATATCCAGCAGCAAAAGGGCGTTTCTATCGCCGGCAGCGTCATCTAAAATAGTGGCTACATTCTTTGTAACCACATTGCTTTGCAAATCTGTTTCGTTAACCTCGCCCAGGGTAGAGAAAGTAAACTGTGCACGTTGTAGCCTCATGCTTGTATTACCAAGCCAGATAGTATCGCCCTGCACCAGCGGTGCATCGAGCATTACAATTTTTGCATTATCGGCCGGTGTAGCTGTGGCAGGTGCATCATACCAGGGCAGCACAATGCTTTTATGTAGCTTGCCGGCATCTTGCGCCATGCAGGTGGCTATGGCTAAAGTGAGTATACAAGCAAAAGCAATTTTCATAACCTGTATTATAATAAGGTATACGGGTTGAAATTAAAAAAGTAACAATTGCCATGCTATTAAAACATCCTTCTAAATTCGTGATAACATTCACTTATAAAAACAGATAGTATATGGAATACAGACGCCTTGGCAAATCGGGATTACAGGTAAGCGCACTCTCATTAGGCAGCTGGGTAACTTTTGGTTACCAGATAGAGGATGCTGTAGCCGAACAGCTAATGATAAAGGCCTACGAGGCGGGCGTTAACTTTTTTGACAATGCCGAAGTGTATGCACATGGCAAAAGCGAAATAGTAATGGGTAATATACTTAAAAAGATGAACTGGGACCGCGATACGTGGATGGTGAGCAGTAAGGTTTTCTGGGGGCGTACGGCTGAGTTGAAACCTAATCAGCGGGGTCTTATGCGCAAACATGTGGTAGAGGCCTGCCATGCCGCATTAAAACGCTTGCAGGTAGAATACCTGGATATGTACTTTTGCCACCGGCCAGATGTAAACACCCCAATAGCTGAAACAGCCTGGACCATGCACAACCTGATTACACAAGGGAAAATTTTATACTGGGGCACCAGCGAGTGGACAGCGCAGCAAATAACCGAGGCACACTACTGGTGCGAAAAGCACAACCTGATAGCCCCGGTAATGGAGCAGCCGCAATACAACATGCTGCACCGTAATTTTATGGAGCGCGACTACCTACCTTTGTTCGAAAACTTTGGCATGGGTACTACTATCTGGAGCCCATTGGCTTCGGGCCTGCTTACGGGTAAGTATTTTGATGGCAGCGATACCAGTGATAAAACCCGTATGGATTTGATGGCCTGGCTTAAGGACCGCCTGATGGGAGATGCAGATAAGATAGAGAAAGTAAAGCAGTTGTATGAACTATCGAAAGAGTTGGGTATGCCGCTGTCTCACCTGGGGCTATGCTGGTGCCTGAAGAACAAGAATGTGTCTACCGTTATTCTGGGTGCATCAAAAGTATCGCAGCTGGAAGAGAACCTGAAAAGCTTCGACTCTTTACCTAAGCTTACCGATGAGGTGATGCTCAAAATAGACGAAATACTACAGAATAAACCGGTGGTAGTAGCATATTAGTTCTTGTTTAAATAGCGGCACTGTTTGTCTTTTTTGCCTGCAGAGGTTACATACTGCTATGCAGTAAATATCTTTGCAGTTATCCTTGTTTTGTGTATTTATATGGGTAGGGGTTATCCGGCATTTCCTCCTTCAAATTAGGTAATTCCAAATCTTTTGTATATTTGCATCATCAATCCCGCCTTCAGTACAATCAATTTTATTCCTACCGCAATTAAGATTACTGAACTTAGGCAAAATAATTGTATTAGAATTTTTATATGAAAAAAGACAAGAAACCACAAAGTAAGACCAAGAAGAAGCATACCCATACATCTGGCGATGCAAACTATATTTTAGGCATTATTCAAACCCTGGGTCGTGAAGCCAACCTGAAATCCCTGTTCCCAAAGATCCTTAAACCAATGAAACAGGAGGAGATAATCCTCGCCTTATATGAACTGGAGCGCTCCGGTGCTATACGCATGGAGCAGAAAGGCAAAATCAAACTGCTGCAATCGTTTAAAACAAAACTAGATACAGGCCGCACAGCTAAGTATGTGTTTGGCACAGCCGATATTACCCGTACCGGTACCGGTTATGTAAGTGTACCCGGTATGGAACAGGATATATTCATTCCGCACAAGTTTGTACACAACGCCATGCAGGGCGATGAGGTGAAAGTGCGCATGACCATGTTTGGCCGCAGGCCCGAAGGTGAAATA
>DATGXP010000610.1:0-1572 GCA_035298845.1 Chitinophagales bacterium | reverse complement strand
AGTATAATCATCTGCGCCGGGTTGAGTGGGAATCGAAATGTGCTTAAACACTGTATGGTCCAAATTATAAAGTGTTATTTGAGTATCTACAATTACATACTTGTACCCACTCCATTCTAGTTTTGTTAATGGCAGTTTACCGACAGGATAAGTATGCTCATATGTAATTTGCGCCTTGGAGAAAAAGAGGGTTAATAATAACGAAAGCGTTAATAGTGTGTTTTTCATAGCAGGGGTTTTAGGTTGAGATAAATATAGCAAATTTATTGCTGATGTGTAACCCAACTCTTGTACCTTTAGCAAAGCCAGCGCCAGGCCGACGCGGATGTAACCGGTGCGGCATTTATAATGCCATTCCTAAGAACAGGCGGCGTCTAAGGTGCGCAACAACCTGCGGCTATTTTTTCTACAAACATGCGACCGCTTCGCGGTGCTATAAGACAATGGGCTGCTAACAACAGAGAGAAGCTCCGATTTAAACAAGGTTGTGCACCATCCTGAGTATTTTAACTCCGCGTGCCTTATTTGCTTATATATTACCAGGTTTCTTTAATGAATATCCTTCCGCCGTAGCCGCCCGGGTCTGTACTTACGCCGGTTGAAGTACCGGTATTGGTTTTACCCTGTACCGTAATGGTATGCGCCCCTGCTGATAAACCCCGGGCTATAGCTTTAATAGTGACAAAGCTGGTTGTATTGGTAGAAAAAATGTAAAACATATTTTGATCGCTCAACTGAATACCATCTACCTTTATTGCAAATTGAATATTGGTTGCACCACCGCCAAAAGTACCAGAGTTTATCCTTGTGTTTAAATCAATCTCAAGGTCGGTACCGCTCTGCAGTTTGGTATAGGTAATAGTACCTGTACCTAAATCTGCACCACTGCTGGTAACGTCAACCGAAGAGAAATTAACACCGGTAACAAAATATGGGGAAAGTTTTTGCCATGTGGCGTAGCCGTTGCCGTCAGAAACTAACTGCTTGCCTACACCCGGTGTGCTGCCGGTTAGCCTAAGTTTACCATCTATAGTGGTTATAGTGTCTTTTAAATTTACTGTAACTACCGGGTAGTTATCATATTGAAAAACTACTTCATCGCTAAACCCACGGTACAAAACGCCTCTATCGGGATAGGCCTGTGAGTGTGTAACTATGGGCTTATTATTAAACCCACCTGCGGCCGGGTAAAGGGTAATTGAATTTGCATCATCGGCATGTTTGGCATAAGGCACGCTCATCAATTGTGTAGTACCCATTTCGGTGTAGGCAGTACCGCCTGCGGCATCCAGCTCTACCTGTAAAAACATGTCTCCATCATTCCAGTTTACGCTTTCTAAAAATGCCGAGCCTACGGTATTACCGCCGCCTATTTCGGCAGTAAACAGGCCGTGCGCATTGGTAGTAAGGTTGTGGGTTTCCTGGTAAACGGTGGTCCCCGTCGGTGTTAAGTGGTGTATGGTAAACCGCACGGCCACATTTTGGTTAGCAAGCGCATTACCTGCGGCATTGCGGGCTACAGCCTGGTAGTTAAATTTAGATGGCGACTGTGCAAATAATGTGGTATTGGCC
>DATGXP010000609.1:0-4556 GCA_035298845.1 Chitinophagales bacterium | reverse complement strand
AAAATGGATATGGATGTGATAGAAGATTTTGTGCGCTTTGTGGTAACTACTGTATTGGAAAAAAGCGCGGCTGAGCTGAAAGTGCTGGAGCGCGATACTACTTACCTTGAAAAAGTGAAGGAGCCTTTCATACGTATGAAGTATGAAGATGCGGTAGATGTGATAAAAGGTGAGAAAGAAATAGGCGGCCGAAACAGCCTGCAAATGCTGGATGAAGAAGAGAAAGCATTGAAAGCCGATGAAGCCCGCATACAAGCGGACATAGCCGAGCGCGAAGCAAAAATTGCCAGTGGCGAATTGAAGAAGGGCGAGGTTAACTTCAACAAAAACAAGGTTGATCAGCTGAAAAACGATCTTAAAGATAACGCAGAGAAACTGGCCAGCGTAGCGCAGTGGCGCCACAGCGCACAGAACTTTAAACGCGGCGATGATTTTGGTGGTGCCGATGAAACTGTGCTTACCAAAATGTTTGGACAACCGGTAATGGTGTACAACTGGCCGCATGCGGTGAAGGCCTTCTATATGAAAGAGGATGAAACCGATAAGGGCTACGCCAAGGGCGTTGACTTACTGGCCCCGGAAGGCTACGGCGAAGTAGTAGGTGGTGGCGAGCGCGAGACAGATATAGAGCGACTGAAGAGCAAGATTATAGAGCATGACCTGCCTATGGAGGCCTTTGAATGGTACCTTGACCTGCGCAAGTTTGGCAACGTGCCACACTCAGGTTTTGGTTTAGGTTTAGAGCGCTTAGTAGCCTGGATATGCGGCTTACAACACATACGCGAAACCATTCCGTTTCCAAGAAGTTACGGAAGATTGCTGCCGTAGAGACGCGATGTTCGCGTCTTCTTATGAAAGACGCCTGCAAGGCGTCTCTACAAAAAATGCCACCCTTTCAGGTGGCATTTTTTGTTTTGAAAAGGTTTCTATTGTTTTTGGGAATATATCATGACAGAGCCTGAGGCCATATCATGAATTGCTCTTTTTGACTCGTTGGAAGTAACTGTAAAAAAGGAAATTACTCCTAATGAAATTTTCACGATAAACCGAACGTACGACTGGATAATGCTGATTCGTTCCTCTTGATTATAATATTTCCTTACTCTAATGCCGGTTATCAGGTTTCCTACAGTACAGCCAAAAGCTATACAAAATGGTTCATACATAAGAAACAAACCGCCTAATAGTGCACCTTTTATAAAGTTTAAATTCTGTTCATCTCTGTCGGGTAATATCTGGCTTAATACTACCATGCAAAAAATGATAAATAGCTGATCAATTATTACTGATTTAAATCTCGTTATTAAGGGTGGGAGGTTTGTGTCAATTTCTTGCTGTGGGTGAGTAGATTCAGTTTGCATACAGGAGGTATCTTATAAAAAAATTTAAGGTCTATATAAACTTCGCTACCACTGTAAACGCTATAAACTGCCCGGTAAAGCCTACCAGGTAACCTACCAGCACCTCCCGTTGCGTGTGGGCTTTTAGTATCATGCGCGAAGCGCCAATAAGGCCAGCTAATAATATAAAGGCGATGAATACACCGCGAAGGTCGAAAGTAGATATGCGCAAAACAGGCAGCAGTAGCCCGAGCAAGTTACCTGCCCCTAAGGTGTGCAGGCTTATTTTCATAAATATATTGGTGCACAGCGCCAAAAAGATGGTAAAACATGAGCCGAGCATCATTAAGAAAATCAATTTATCGGTAGGTATTTTCAAATGCACGTTGCTTTTAAACATCCAGGTAGTCCACAGGTAAAAGGTGGCAGTGGCTATCAGCGGCACTATGCGCTCGTTGGTGGTCTCCAGGTTGAATGAATCTATCATCTCCAGTTTTTTCATCATCAGCAGCCAGATGGTAGGGAACAAAAATGTAAGCGTAAAAATGATGATGAACCATACGATGTGCAGCTTATCGCCAAACTGGCCAAAGCGGTTAGGGTTGGTGCTTAGCAACAGCAACAAACCGTAGGTAGGAAACAACAGCGGGTGAAATACAACCGAAACAATTTTTGCAGGAATTCTCATGGCCGGCAAATGTAATAATTAGGCGGTGCTATTGGTTGGTGTTCTGCCTCACCCCTCTGCCTTCCCGAGGCTACGCTCGGGACAGGTTCGGCATCTCCTCTCCACACAAAAAAGTTGTAAGCTATCGATAACAAAAAAGCGTAAAACGTAAAACGCTGCAATGAGATAAGTGCTAAAACCCTTGCCTGTGGCTCGTTATAGCGGGATTAATATTTCTCAACGCGGTGTTGATTAATTCAACAAAAAGCAAACGCACCGACAATTACATTTGCAATAACAAAGAAAAAGCGGCACAGGGCCGCTAATCTTAAATGCTAAACAAAATGCTGTTGAGGCGGGAATGTGGTTCTCGTTAGCTCCAGCTGCCACCGGGTTCTTGCTAAATCCGGTGGTTCTTTTAGCCTTCCACTTCCTTCTCAATGCAAAACTACATTTTGTTTTCGAAATCGTAATTACATCCACTTTAAGTTATCCAACAGAAGTTAACATCACTTGGTTAGTTTCCCATCATGCACCCCCTGCAAATACTCCCGGTGCTGCTTCTTATCGCCATACTTTACATGACACTCGCGGCACAGTTCATGGGACCGGGTCATAACCGTGGCCGCCCCAGGGGTGGCAGCGGCTGATGCGCCTGCCTCACCCCTCTGCCTGTAGGCATCTCCCCTCTCCACATATGGAGAGGGGAGACCGTTCGAAGTTTATTTATCCGTTGACTTTATAAATGCAATTAAGAATGAGGAGATTGGCTCTTTATGGCACCGGATCGTATCCGTGCCCGCCCCAGGGGTGGCAGCGGCTTATTCTTTTTATGGTGAGCCAGCCGCCTTTAAATGGGCCGTGCTTTTTTATGGCCTGCAGGCCATACTCTGAGCAGGTAGGCATGTAGCGGCAGCTGGGCGCCAGCATGGGCGATATAAAAGTGCGGTAGGCTTTTATAATCAGGATGAAAATGAAAGAGAAGAATTTGGAGATCATGCTTTAATAGAAAGTCGGTTGAGGCAGTTAATTATTGCCTTGGCAGTAGTTTCAGCACCGGGCAGTTCTTTACCTTTATAAATAAACATAAGTGCCATTTGCTGCTTGCGCTCTGCCAGTTTTTCGTAAAAGGGCAGTTTATTCAGGCGGTAGGCTTCGCGCATAAGGCGCTTGGCGCGGTTACGGTCTACAGCATGTTTGAAAAAACGCTTAGGCACCGAGAAGCCTGCCTGGGCAGGGTAAAAGGTGCTGAGCGGTTGCACCAAATAAACGAGGGTAAACCCGTTTGCTGAAACTGATTTACCCTCCTTAAAAAGTTGGTCTATTATTTTTTTGCTCTTGAGCTTTTCATCGCTGCCAAAGGTGCATCTGCCCTTAAGCAATTGCACATCAAAACCGGCAAACGACTTAGCTACAGAAGGACTACTTAAGTCTCTTCTCGTCAGAAACTGTAAGTTTCTTTCTGCCTCTGCCCCTTCTTCTTGCAAGAACTTTTCTTCCATTTTTAGTGCTCATTCTTTCTCTGAAGCCGTGCTTGTTTGCTCTTTTTCTGCGGCTTGGCTGAAATGTCCGTTTCATATTTTCTGGTGTTTAAAATTATTCCTTTTTAGTAAAAGGACGGCAAAAGTAGTTATTTTATCCACATAGGCAATAGCCCAGCGCAATAGTTTTTGTAGAAAATACCTGCACTTTTTCTGCATTTCTGCTGTTTTACATGCATTTATTGTCTTTCAGGCTGTTACTGCCACCTGTCCATTGTTAACTGGTAACTAGCTATTCATGGCTACCAAAAACTCTTCGTTGGTCTTGGTACCCTTCATTTGCTGGGTAATAAAGTTCATGGCCTCCTGCGAGCTCATATCGGCAATGTGGTTTCTTAGTATCCACATGCGCTGCAGCACATCCTTATCGTGCAGCAGGTCGTCGCGGCGGGTAGAAGATGATACTATATCAATGGCCGGGTAAATACGTTTGTTGCTTAATTTACGGTCCAGCTGTAACTCCATGTTACCTGTACCCTTAAATTCTTCAAAAATCACCTCATCCATTTTGCTGCCGGTGTCTATAAGGGCGGTAGCCAGGATAGTTAATGAGCCTCCATTTTCAATTTTGCGGGCTGCACCAAAAAACTGCTTGGGCTTTTGCATAGCGTTGGCCTCTACACCACCCGATAATACCTTACCCGATGATGGCGATACGGTGTTATACGCACGCGCCAAACGGGTGATAGAGTCCAATAGTATCACTACATCGTGGCCACACTCCACCAGGCGTTTTGCTTTTTGCAATACAATAGCAGAAACTTTTACGTGCTTATCGGCAGGCTCATCGAAGGTAGAGGCGATTACCTCACCGTTTACGCTGCGTTCCATATCAGTAACTTCCTCCGGGCGCTCATCTACCAGCAATACTATCAGGTATACCTCGGGGTGATTGGCTGCTATAGCGTTGGCTATATCCTTTAGTATGGTTGTTTTACCGGTTTTAGGCTGGCTCACAATCATACCACGCTGGCCTTTGCCCACCGGTGTAAACAAATCGATTATACG
>DATGXP010000608.1:0-1561 GCA_035298845.1 Chitinophagales bacterium | reverse complement strand
GCCTTCGTCTTCCGTGTATGGAACTGAGTGAGTTCCGTCGAAAATAAAATCGGTGCTAAAGTGAATAAACTTAGCGCTGCCTTGTTTACACGCTTTTGCCAGGTTGCCTGCACCTGCACCATTAATGGCAAAGGCCTGCTCCTTCTCACTTTCTGCCTTATCAACTGCCGTGTAAGCAGCGCAGTTAATTACTGCACTATAAGTATCTTTTGACAAAAAAGCCTGTACAGCAGCTTCATCAGCAATATCCAAATCGCTATGCCCTACAAATACAAAGGCGTGATTTTCCAGCAGCGATGAAAGGAAATTTAATTCCATACCCACTTGCCCGTGAGCCCCGGTTACTAAAATTTTGCTCATGGCTTATACTCAAAGTTATTTATGCATTCGGCAAACGGCGGTAACACTTTATCTTTATCAGACACTATGGCTTCGCTTAAGTCGAAGCCCCAATCGATACCTAATGCAGGGTCGTTATATGCAATGCCACCTTCACTTTCTTTGCTGTAAAAATTATCGCACTTATATTGAAAGATGACCGTTTGGCTTAGCACCGAAAATCCGTGTGCAAAGCCACGAGGTATAAAAAGTTGTTTTTTATTTTCTGCGGATAAAAGTATGGAGTATGATTTGCCAAAAGTGGGCGAACCCTTGCGGATATCAAGCACCACGTCAAGCACCTCCCCTTCTACTACACGCACAAGCTTTGCCTGCGCCATGGGGTTTAGTTGGTAATGCAAGCCGCGCAATACGCCCCGTTGCGATTTTGATTCATTATCCTGCACAAAATGAGCATCAATACCGGCTTCTTTAAAAAGCTGCTCGTTGAATACTTCGAAAAAATAACCGCGTGCATCATAAAATACGCGTGGTTCAAAAACTTTTAATCCGGGCAACCCTGTTTCAAAAAATGGCATGTGCTATAGTAATGTTTTGTTTTTAAATCTATCTGAATTGAATAGTTTTTCCAGGTGTTTGGATTGCAGACAAGCCTTCAATACTTCAAACTGGCCGATGTTATGAAGATCGCTACTGGCAAATTCTACCATCCCTTCGTCTATCATTTTTTCGGCTGTATACTTAGCACCACCGCCATACTTGCCCACCAGCGAACCCAGGTTGATTTGAAAATACACCCCTCGGTCTTTAAACTTCTTGTAATTCTCAAAGCTATCTTCATAATAATATGGATAACGTTCAGGGTGCGCCAGTATAAGATTATACCCCGCTACCTGTAATTTATAAATAGCATCGCCGGTATTGTTGGGTTTAGATAGATACGAAAGCTCCATGAGTACATAGTTTTTGCCCACTGTGAGCAAATCTCTCCTTTCAATCTTCTCCATAAACAGCTCATCCATATAATACTCGGCTGCGGCATCAAACTGAATATTTATACCTGCTTTATTTATAGCCTGCTGCACCATATCGCGGGTTTGCAATATTTTTTCCGTGCTGTTAATATAGCCATCGGCCATACTGTGAGGAGAGGCGACCACTTTTTTGATACCAAGTTGCTCAAAATTACGCAGCATAACGATTGAATCCTCTATATTACGCG
>DATGXP010000607.1:0-6449 GCA_035298845.1 Chitinophagales bacterium | reverse complement strand
GCGCTGCGAATATTTTTCGCTGTAAAGCTTTACAAAATAATCGAGCATGTCTTTTATTTCCTTTTTTCCCCTCTCGCGCAGAGGAGGCAAATCAATTTCTGCAACCATAAGGCGGTAATAAAGGTCCCACCGGAATAGGCCCCTTTTACAAAGGTCGGCAAGGTCGCGGTTGGTAGCAGCCACAATACGCACATCGGCCGTTTTAGGTTTGTTACCACCAACTGGAATAAACTCTTTCAACTGTATAAAGCGCAACAGGGCCGCCTGCATAACCGGCGATATATCGCCTATTTCATCTAAAAATAAAGTGCCGTTATCAGCCGCTTCTATTAAACCAATATGCTTATCGTGCGCGCCTGTAAAGGCTCCCTTTTCGTGCCCAAATAGTTCTGATCGCAACAGGTCATCGCTAAATGCCGAGCAGTTAACCGCTTTTATTGGCTGCTGGCGGCGGTCAGAGTTTCTGTGAATGTATTTTGCTATCAATTCCTTACCGGTGCCATGTTCGCCTAAAATCAGGCAGGTTATATCGCGGGTAAAGGCAACCTGCTGCGCTTTTTTGCAAACCACCAGCAGTGAGGGTGTAATTTCAAACGCTTCGCGAGCCAGGCTGTTTTCAATATTTGCCTGCGTTAGCGTTAGGTTCATGGCCAGGTCGGCCAGGTAAAAAGTTATATTTTGCTTAACCGGTTGTTTCTTATCATTCGTAAACTCTTTGGGCCTTATTTGAAACAAATTTACGTACGCCTTAAACTTCGACCCGGTAATATACCAGGCTACCTGCATTGCCGGAGTTCCCGGACTAATGAAAATATCAATTTGGTATTGCGATAAACCTGCTATAAGTTTCTCTACCTTATGCGTTATCTCTTCAACATTAATAGGATCATTTACAGCCATAAGGTATGGTTCAATAATATGCCTGTCATGCCTGAATTCCTTATAGATATGAGTTCTAAGTTGATCGAAAAAAAGTTTGTCTTTTTCGTTTGAGTAAAGCAACAAATGCTTTGTATATCCTTCATAAAAAAAGCGATGCACATTCATAGTTGGCCCGTCTTCTCGAACCTCCGGCAGCTTTTTGCGGTTGTTACCGGTACCTTCCCAAACAAAATCGTTGTTATGGGCATACCACGAAACGAGAATTTTTCCTTTAGTCATAGTGGTTAACAATTAACCACTAAATTAAATAATAACCATTAATAAAAATTATTCAATTTACACAGAATTGATTTTCAAGTTTTTAAATGTGGCATAATTACTGAATTGATACTGCCAAAACAATCCAAATGCATATAGCAATTCTGTTTGATGCCGACAATGCCTCACACATGCTTGCCGGTAAGGTCTTAAATGAGGTGGGTAAGCAAGGTAAAATTACCATTAAAAGAGCATACGGCGATTTTATGCGCAACACCAGCCTTACACCCTGGATAGACACCCTTCGCGAACACTCTATAGAAGTAAAACAGAAGTTCAGTTACAGCATAGGTAAGAACAGCACCGACATAGCCATGATAATCGACGCCATGGATATTTTGCACAGTAAAGCGGTTCAGGGTTTTTGCCTGGTAAGCAGCGACAGCGATTTTACCCATCTTGCGCAACGCATACGAAGCGAGGGTCTGTTTTGTATGGCTATTGGCCGGTATACTACACCTGTTGCCTTCAAAAATGCCTGCGACTCTTTTATTTACACCGAAAACCTGCAATCGGAACCGGGCGAAAAACCCCTGGATAGCGAACTGTTTGGGCCAAAATTACCGGGTCTGAATATTGTTGGTAAAATTGCCCTGCCGGTAAATGAAACAAAGAACAAAACCCACCCGGCCGCACCATTAAGCATCACACACGGAACAGAGACCCCGCTTCCGGTAAACCGTATTACGCAGGCGCCAATTAGCTTGTGTAAAATAAACCAGGCAATTGAAATGGCCGCCGATACCTGCGGTACGGCACCCTTGAGTATGGTAAGCACCGCCCTTAAAACAATAGACCCTGGATTTGATCCACGTACGTACGGACATAAAAGCGTATCGAAATTATTTCAGTGCCTAAGCAAATATTACCACCTTGAAATTGATAAAGATGGCTGCACTTTATATGTAAAAATACGGAGTTAAATGTTTTAATTAATTTAAACCTCATTTTAGCAATGAATCTACAATTAGCAAACACCGATATATCTGAATGGGTAACACGACAGTGCCAAAACAGAACGCGGGGGTACACCGATTTTATCGACAGCGCCGTAGAGTTATTACGAAAAGACAGCACTTCAATTCCAGTCGATAGAAAAGAGGTGGATGTAAAATTTATAGCGAATGGACTTGAACAAACACGTAAAGAAATAAGATTTTACCCGGTAGAGCCCCAAACACATGAGGAGGAAAGAGCCATAGAAATACTTTTTGACGAGTATACCCGCAAAGTTTATTTCAGCAACAAAAATTTCGGCCCTCCTGCTGCTGTTGATATTTTACGTCGTAACCTGGAGGAAGAATATGTAGTACTGAATAGAGATTTTCAGGGCAACCGGTTGTTTATTCAACCAGAAACCTACCAATTGATCCGCCAAAAACAAGCCATAGAAAGGCTCCGGTTCTCTCCTTTGCTCGGGCACGAACCACTAGTGCGTCTTTTTAGTGACTCGAACGACACGTTTTGGCGAAAAGCCAATGAATTTAATTACGTGAAAGATTGGTACATTCTGACTAAAGAGAACCTAGAGGGAATAACTGAGCAACGTAATTTTGTTGAAAAGGCCCTTCAAACACCTGACTTTGCCCTTATGGAGGGCCCACCCGGCTCGGGAAAGACCACGGCGATAATTGAATTGATAATACAGTACGCTATTCTTGGTAAAAGGGTGCTGCTCTGCTCGGCAACCCATGCCGCCATCGACAACGTTTTTGAACGGATAAAAGAAAGAGATGCTCACATTTGCGATCGGTATATTGTACCGGTTCGAATTAGCGGCGATGAAGGCCCGGTAAAGGATAACGTAAAACCACTTTTGCTAAAAAATTTGGTAAATACCTATAAGGAAAAATTCAAAACACATCTTGTCTCCAACAATCAAAAGGGATCGCAAAAGTTTTTACGAAATACCATTGGCAGCAGCGATAAAATTATTGACAATATTATACTTGAAAGTGCCAACCTTGTAGGCGGCACTACCATGGGCATTCTTCAGCACCCCGATATAGCCAACAATGCTCAGAGTATACCTTTTGATGTGCTGATAATAGATGAGGCATCGAAAGTTACCTTCCAGGATTTTATAGTACCGGCGCTGTATGCCAAAAAATGGATTCTGGTAGGCGATGTAAAACAACTTTCGCCGTATATAGAAGATGATTATGTGGCTGAATACATTGATAAACTGCTTGATGATAAGGATCGGAAGCAAATGCTTATAAATCATTTTGAACTGCGGTTGAAAATGAGCGGCACCAAATACAACAATAGCATTAAAGTGTTTTTTACCAATGGTAATGTAGAGCACGACCGGAATTTTGTACTGGACCACAGCGGCGGGCAGGAAGTTGTGGCAGTGGATGACGACAGCGTAGTGGGCGAAGAACTTTTATACCGCCTAAACGGGGCTGATGTTATTGTGTGCAAAAATACAGAACCATGCACCCGGTTGCTGTTGAGCCACCTATGTTCAAAAGCAATTTTTATAAATAGCGAATTAACTGATTTAAAAAGCGTTTATCAACAACGGTATTTTCACAAGGCAAAAGAGCGCTTTTGTTTTACCAGCAAGGAAGAAAGCTGGCCCGATATGGTGACCCGAAGCCTGAATGAAAGCTTTAGTTTTCGCCAGGCGGGGAATGATTTTAGCAATGTTGACCGGAGGCTTGAACTGCTGCTACCGGCAGATATTGAACTAAAAAGACCGACAAAAAATGGCACCATAAGGCTTACCACCCTGCGGAACGAAATAGATGAACTTAAAAGACTGGTATACCCATCTATTCTTGAACTTTTACAAAATGGAAACGGCAAACTGGTTACCTATAACAAAGAAGGTGTTAGACAAGAAGACCAAAATTCGGTAATAGCCACCGGTTTAAACAAAAACGCCAAACACAACAAATTTACAGCGCTTACCTACCAGCATCGCATGCACGAAATGATTGCAAGAACATCGAAAGAAAATTTTTACAGTGAAACCGATAGCTTAAAACCCAGCAGCCTCGTAATAGCCGACAGAGGCTGGCGATACAAAAAGGAGGAAGATCCAGTAATTTGGGTTACAAACACCGAAAAAACCGGCAACAGTAAAGCATTACAACTTAACGATACGAACAGAGATGCAGTTAAGAACAGCCCGTATCTCCGAAAAAAATTTGGCAATAAACTAAAAGGCACCGGGCAGGCGCCGGTAGGAATAATTAATGTTACAGAAGCGAATCAAATTGAAAAAGAGTTACTGGCCTTTATTGAATGGGCCCGGTTAAACCCGCCAAAATCCGATGGCAAGTGGGGTAGAAAACCTTACGAACTGGCAGTACTTACTTTTTATTTACATCAGCAATCTATTTTAAAAGAGCGAATAAGAAACTTAACCGGTCAACATTCTCACCACTCCAGGTTTGCCATAGATAACGTGGTTATTCTTTTATATACCGTTGATAAATTCCAGGGCCAGGAAGCCGACATGGTATTGCTTGGTTTTACCAAGTTTACAGGCAGCGCACATTTTAACAGTCCCAACCGGTTAAATGTCGCTTTAACCCGTGCAAGGCACAAACTAATTTTGTTTGGCAACCGCAATTGGTTTGAACAGAACGCGAGACTGAATGCATTGCACGATTTGGCAACCAATTTTAAATCAAGACTATCCCTATAATGAAATTCAATCTAACTAAAAAAGCCCCTGTTAATGTTTACCAGGTAGAAATGGAGCTCCAGAGGAAAAATACCAAAAGCCCCTTCGTAGCCATTCTTTTATTAGCTATGGAGCGCGGTTATGAAGGAGAGAGCATTACAGCCGGGGCACTCCGGTTAACCCTAATGCCTGCTCTTGCCGAAAGAGCCTGCGGCAACTTATTGCAGAAATTAAAGACAGAAGGTTACCTCGAAGATTCAGACTACGATGATGGCTTTAAGCTAAGCGATAAGGGTTTTGCAAGTGCCGAACAAAAAGCCTATTGGATTGGCGAGCGGGGCGTTTACGATGTATATGTTTACGATAATCCGCTTGCAGAGGAAAAGATATTGCATACCGAAAGGAAAAAGATAGCCGATAATGTTGCCAACACAGAATTTAAGCCAACACCCGAAAAATTAAAAAGTTACATCGGCACGGAGGTGAAAATTGGCAACGAAGAGGTACGCATTGAGTCGATGGAGAAAAAATGTTTACCAAGACCGGACGTAGAAGCAAAAATTACAATTACCGCAGATGGGGCCGATACCAAAATTCAAATTTCACATGCCGAAACAGTGTTAACCGACAAACCGGTGATGCTAACCGCAAATGAACTTTTTGAAAAGCTGACGGAAGAAACCAAAGAGTTTGATTACGATAGTAACAGAAATGCTGTTTTAGTAAAGTTTGACAAAGCCGATTTGCAAACAACACGTCAACTAACAATACAAAGACCCTTGTTCATGAGCCAGGCCTTTCAGGAAGTAAAAGTGGCCGAAGTACTTCACTTACCGCAAACTAATACCGATGCGCAAAAGTGGTATGAAAATTTACTGGTAGCAAAAATAGATCGTCATTTTTTGAACGAAGAAGACTTTACCGTTTATTCCAATGAAATAGCTTCCGTTTTTAAAGATTATAAAGTCAAACAATTAAAAAGAGAGGATTTAATAAATACACTTTCTGCCGATAAGAAACATTTTTATCAACGGGCATTCTTAGAAACCAGCAACTATTTAAAATATTAACCTTATGAAATTAACCAAACAAATAAACCTGGTTAACCGTGGCGTTCTTAAAAGTTTAATACTAAAGAACGGCCCGGGTTGGCAAACTACCGAAAGCAAGGGCTATTTATTAATTGAATCGGGGCCTGATCGGGTATTGGAAAATAAAGTTGTAACCATAATCAATGCAGCTCAGGAAATGATATGCCTGCAATCCTTCCTCATACAAGATAGCGACATTATTAATGCCCTGGTAACAGCCGTAGAACAAAGAAAAGTGCGGGTATTCGTCTTGAGTGCATCGAATGTACGGCTTAAGGATAACATGGAAGAGGAACCCGATTTTAAGCGCGCTGATTATGTTCAAATGCTTGAAAAGAAATTCAGGTATAATTTTGTGCATCGCTCCTCAGAAAATTTTCACGCTAAATTCATCGTGGCAGATGCTCAAACAAAACCCCTTGGCTTGATATGCACTAATAATTTTACGACCATGGGTTTTGCAAAGAATGTCGAGGCCGGTGTTTTACTAAGTCCTGAACAATGCTTGGAATTATACA
>DATGXP010000606.1:0-4389 GCA_035298845.1 Chitinophagales bacterium | reverse complement strand
CCCAATATCCTAATACTGGCATTTACCATAGACCCTGCCCGCGATAGCGTAGGCCGATTGAAAGCCTACGAAGGCAAGTTGGGAGTAGAAAGCGGTAAGTGGCACTTACTTACCGGCAATAAAGATTCCATTTACGCCGTTGCTGAAAACTTTTTGGTAAGCGCAGCGGAAGACCCCGATGCACCGGGAGGCCATGTACACAGTGGCAATTTTATATTGGTAGATAAACAACACAGGCTGCGTGGTTATTACGATGGCACTAAAGACGAAAGCGTAACCAAGCTGCTGGAAGAAACAGATTTGCTGTTAAGCGAAAAGCAGCCTTAAAATATAAATCTTCAATCTTATCGATTAGTTTTGTCCTGCTTTGAAAAAACTGCTATCAGTCTTTTTATCGGTTATTATCCTTGCCCAGGTGCTGGTTAATGTGGGTATAACTACCTATTACCACCTTAATAAGCGCTATATAGTTCAGCAGCTTTGCGAAAACAGAAGCAATCCTCAATCGCATTGTAATGGCCATTGCTACTTAAGTAAGCAACTAAAAAAAGCAAGCGAAGCAGAAAAGAAACAAGCTCAGAACCTTCTGAAAGAAAAAGAAGAAATAATACAGGAACAGCCGGTTGTTACATGTACCAAACATTTTACATCGCACCGTATTATACTATATCCGCAACTTAACACCACCTTGTTTCTATCGGATGTAGAGCATGCACTGCTGAAGCCACCTGCAGCATAGCTATCCTTTGCGGGCTATAATCATGCCCGCTCCTTTTTAATGCCGCCTGCTAATACAGGTTGGCTATTTAAAAATCCATTAAATAAATACGAATGAAATTTCTTATTGCCGTGCTGACGCTATGTGCGTCGCTCACGGCTGGCTATGCACAATCGTGTTGTTGTACCGGGGCCGGGGCCAATTACTCTATACTGCCTAACCTGGATAAGCACATAATTGGATTACGCTATACGCACCGCAATTATTATTCCGAAACCTACAGTCTGAACCCCGAGCTAAATGGCCAGGTAACCAAACAATATATGAATTCGCTTGAGTTGTTTGGCCGCTTTAACGTTGCCAAACGATTACAACTATCCACCTTTATGCCTGTAAACTTTGTGCTGCAAAAATCGGCAACCGGTAATGAGCATGCAGCTGGTTTAGGGGATATGAGTTTTCTGCTTCAATATAATGTATTTAACCCGGCACTATGCAATGGCAAAAAGTATAAACAGCAACTGCGCATGGGCATAGGCACCAAACTGCCCAGCGGCCAATTTGTAATGAATAAAGATGACCTGTTTAGCACCAACCTGCAATTGGGTACCGGTAGCATTGATTTCCTTTTTAATGCTGTATACACATACCGTTATAATAGCTTCGGGCTTAACACCACTGTAGCCTATAAACTAAACACAGTAAATAACAAGAGCTACCGTTTTGGCGACAAGATACAGGCAGGCGCAAATTTCTTTTATGTTTTTGATGTAAAAGATGTGCAGCTAATGCCTATGGCTGGTATTAACTACGAGCACCAGGCCAGTAACAAAAAGGAAGGCCGGTTGCTTGATTACACAGGGGGAGATTACCTTACCACACCGGTGGGTTTTGATATTTATTACAAGCAGTTTGCGTTTTCTTCAACGGTATCGCCAGCGATAATGAACCGGTTAAACTGGACGGGCGAAAACAAAAACAAATTCAATATTGAAGTAGGTGTATTCTATATTTTTTCAACAAAAACTAAATCATAAACCAAAACAACATGAAATCAACCATTAAAACCTTTGCATTAGTAGCCCTATTAATCTCTGCAATAGCAGTGACTATTGGATCGTGCAGCAAGAAAACTGAAAACCAACCGCCGGTTGTAAATCTGGAAGAGCCGGCAGCTAATGAAACATTCGCATTATCAGATTCGGTGCATATAGAGGGCACAGTGACCGATGACGAAAGCCTGCATGAAATGAGCGTAGTAGTAACCAATGCAACCGGCAATAAGGTATTTGAACAATATCCAACAGTGCATGAATTAACTACCTACTCCTTTCACTACCATTTTCACCCCGGTACAGCTGGCACCTATAACCTGGAAGTAACCGCCGAAGACCACGATGGTGAAAGAGCTACAGCTACCCGTGCGTTTGTAGTGGCACAATAGAGATGCAACATAAAAAAAGCGGCCCCTTCCGGGGCCGCCTATTGTCAATTTAATACCTAAACTTTTACTTTACATTATCTTTGCCTAAGTCGTTGAAAGAGTTACCCAGGTTGTCCATATCGTTGTTAAACTCGCGCTTGAACGATTCCCAATCTGAGCGCTCTTTTTCGTAACCGTAAAGACGGCTACGTAGCTGAGCGTTTTTCTCCTGTAACTCATCAATTCTTTTTGCCCGGGCGTCATCCAACGGCGCCTTACCTGGCTTGTTAAGCTTTTCGCGCAACTCTGCAATGCGTTTGTCATTAGCTTCAATTTTCATTTCTGCGTCTGATTTAAATGTAGTGTACTCAGGGCTTAGTTCGCGCTGTGCATCTTTTAAATCTTCTTTTGCTTCCTGTACTTCTTCTTTAGCATCTTCTACTTTTTCTTGTTTCGATTCGCATGAGCTAAAAATACTACCGATTGCTATAGCTGTAGCAACGCTGTAAAACATTGTCTTTTTCATTTCTGTGTGGTTTAGATTTTAAAATATACGCTGCTATATGTAAATCTTGTGCCAAAATTGGCAAGATGGGAATGCCCATCACTTTCGCTGTGTAACACAAGAAAATACCATTTGAAGTTTAAGTTCTAGCTCCATACCACGCGGAAGTAATTACCCAAAATGGGTATTATTTAAGCCGCGTAGTTTACCGGCGCTTACCACAAGGTCCCGTTAAACCGGTGGGCCCTGTATTACCTGTAAAGCCAGTGGGCCCAGTAGGACCTGTAAAACCAGTGCGCCCGGTTGTACCTGTAACGCCTGTAGAACCAGTGGGGGCAACATAACCTGTGGCGCCAGTACTACCTGTAGCGCCTGGTATAGTACCGGGAATATTAGGATTCATAGGCTGCGAATTTGGATTTACCGGTGTAGCATTCGGATTAGTAGGATTGGTTGGTGTTACGTTAGCCGGGTTATAAGGATGAGCCGGCGATTCGGGAGTAATAGGCGTTTGCGCAAATATTCCCGATGCAAACAGGGCACATACACATACTATCATTAGCTTTTTCATAAATCATTCGTTTTTATAGTCCAAACGAAGAAAATAGAGTGCCATATTGTAATACTGCCAAAAACAGGTTAATAAAAGCTATACTGTACGATTTAGGCTGTTCTTTTAAAGGTGGTGTGTGTATATTGCGTTACACGAGGGGTATATATATGCCGGCTGGTCTGCGCTATTTAAACTTTAACGCTTTGCCATAGGCAAGCATCACTTTATCTTTGGCAAGCTTATGCTCCACTATAGGTTTAGGATATGCTTCGGTTCCTAATTCTGGCACCCATTTTTTTACATACTTCATGTCAGGGTCAAAGCGTTCCATTTGCAGCTGAGGATTAAACACACGAAAATAAGGGGCAGCATCGGTCCCGCAACCCGCTGCCCATTGCCATCCTCCATTATTAGCAGCCAAATCAAAGTCTAACAGCTTTTCGGCAAAGTAAGCTTCGCCCCATCGCCAGTCAATCAATAAATGCTTGGTTAAAAAACTGGCAACCACCATTCTTACCCTGTTGTGCATAAAACCGGTAGCATTTAACTCGCGCATACCTGCATCTACCATGGGGTAGCCGGTGCGGCCCTGGCACCACGCCGCAAACTTTTGTTCATCATTCTCCCATTGTATACTATCGTACTCCTTGCGGAAAGCGCCTGTTGCTACATGTGGAAAATGAAAAAGAATCTGGTGATAGAAATCGCGCCAGATTAGTTCGTTTACAAAAGTCTGATTACGCTTTAGTGCATAAGCAAGAAGTTTGCGAACGCTTAGCGTACCAAAACGCAAGTGAAGTCCCAGATGCGAGGTGCCTTTAATAGCGGGAAAATCTCGTTGGTCGGTATATTTTGATATGAGTTCGCTTTTTACAACACGGGGAGGAAAATCGAAAGGCTGTTCAACAAAACCGATGTCGGATATAGATGGCATTGCAAACGACTTTACCTTTAAAAAATTATCAGCGTATTTTAAGGTTGGGTAGCTTTTAAAATAAAAAGGAGTAAGGGCCTCTTTCCATTTACGGCTATAGGGTGTAAATACGATATAAGGAAGTTTGTCATCCTTTACTACTTCATGTTTTTCGAAAATGACTATGTCTTTGTAGGTATGAAACCTAACCGCACCGTTGTTTTTCAGAAGTTGGTTTACTGCTTCGTCGCGCTCTGCGGCATAAGGTTCATAATCC
>DATGXP010000605.1:0-2041 GCA_035298845.1 Chitinophagales bacterium | reverse complement strand
ACTAGCAATTAACTGACCAAGCGTATTATAAATGGTGATGTCAAAATATTCCTGATAATCGCCTAAAAAGTTTTTGATGGAAATGGTGAACTGACCATTTGTGGGCACGGGATACACTAATATTTCAGCAATATCGCCCGGTAGTGGGCCTATTTCATTGCAACCAGCTGCCGAAGTGAGCAACGATGCGCGATAAGTTTCCATAACTGTTCGCATACGCGTTTTCTGGTCCTCGGTAAATATATTCATACAGGCATCATCTGTGTAATCCATGTAATTTTGATACATAATTCCTGGTGCTGTTGGAGAACATTCGTCAACTAAAACCTCGCCTGGACAACCATAAGTTGAATCACCCTGATTTGGCGTATCATCAATTCCATCTGACCCATCACAAATACCACCGTCATCGCCCCAAACATGCGATAAACCTAGCCAGTGGCCAACTTCGTGTGTTGCAGTGCGACCAAGGTTATATGGAGCAGAACTGATATCTGCCAACCCAAAATTTTTGTAATCGATAACTACACCATCTACTTCCGGACTCGCACCCGGTGAAACGGCATAACCTAAAATGCCATCCTGTAAGTCGCAAACCCAAATATTGAGGTAAGAAGAAGCCGGCCAGGCATCATCACCGCCATTGGCCGAGCGCTTCACGTTATCGTTGGTACTAAAAGATGTGTTGCTGGTTTGCTTACGGATAATACCCGTAGTAGCGTTTCCGCTTGGGTCGCGGCTGGCCAGGCAAAACTCAATCTCGTAATCGGCAGCTATGCTCTGCCATACCGAAGGCACCGAGCTGGCATCAGTATTCTGTTTTCTAAAATCAAGGTTAAGGCGGTCTATCTGCGATTGTATCTGCGCAGTGCTTATGTTTTGTGCCGTAGTGTTATACACCACATGCACCACCACCGGTATGGTTATTACCGCGCGGCTTTCGTTGCCACGGTAGTTGGCTACAAACTGGTTGGCGTGTTCTTCCTGCTGCTGCATGCGTGCTGCCAGGGTAGGGTCCAGTTGCATCTGCTGGTGCAGGTGCTCCATAGCGCCGCAGCGTTGGGCGGCTATTTGCTGGTTACTTAATATACTTATCAAACAACAGACTGCAAGGACAATATTTCTCATTTTTCATTTTTTGCAATACCAAATTAAGCGAATGATTTGATAGAAAGAAAAAGGCAGTCCCTTCAATAAAGTAAGACAGCCCGAAAAAAGCCGAATACCCCCTATTTGACGGCGAAAACGAAGGTTTCATGTGGAGCGGGGGACGAAGGGTGCCCCCTGATAGTATATAAAGACTTTGGGTTTTGCAAGTTGCGATACCAGCAGATGCTAATCGCCGCCGCCACTATCTCCACCGCTATCTGCGCCACCCGAATCCCCGCCTCCGCTATCACCCCACGATCCATCAGAACCGCCGCCACTAAACTCGCCGCCGCCAAAACCATCAAAACTATCAGATGAAGAATCAGATATAGAATTATCGGAGGTAAAACCGGTGTTGTCTGGGTCATTCAATGGGCCTGGGTAGTCAACACCGCCCTTACCGCGAAATACTAATATCAAGAGTGCCACTACGGCTATTACTAGTATGATTGTTAGAGTACCCATTATTCAGAATCTATCAATGCTATCCGCTCATCATACTTCAGTATAAAATTATCCAGCTTCTCCTCGTTCAGGGTGCAATCTTTTAATAAGCCATCTTTAACAGCCTTGGCGAGAAATGCTTTTTTGCTGGCAAAATTTACCCGATAATTCATCTCCTTTTTCGATTTCAAAAAAACTACATGCCAATAGGTATTGCCATATTTATCGCGGGCAAAACCAATAAAAAACAACTCCTCACCCGCCAGGCTCGAGTAGGTTACTCCCGGCACCTCTTTGCCATCATATTTCAGACATTCTTTAGTATCAACCAGTACCACGCTCTTCTTTTTATCGTAATCTATATCCTGGCTAAAAAGCGGGGCTGTAAAAAGCATTATAAACACAGAAAGGAGAGCAGTTTTCATAGGTGTGATTTTAAATTAAATGT
>DATGXP010000604.1:0-7186 GCA_035298845.1 Chitinophagales bacterium | reverse complement strand
GTAAGACCCATAGAGCAATCTAAAAATTTGTTCCCATCTATATCCCACACATAAGCACCTTTGCCATGCGATATTGCTGCCGGAGCCAGTGCAGGAAACTGATCATCTCCCTTCGAGTAAGTATGTGCTCCGCCGGGGATGAGGTTGTGTATCTTCTTTCGGTATTCATCCGATTTCGCAAAGTTGGTAATGCTACGTAGTTCAAGTTTATCCTGCTCAACAGATTTCATATATCCTTCGTTTCTTGTTATGGTTGAATTTATCTCAAATATATCAGAATGCAGTGTCAAATAATCAACATAATCTCTCCACCCTCTTTCTTCGCCCAGCGCTTCTACAAGTATTCTTATTACTTCAAAGTCACGCGGTTCATCAACTGTTAAGCGGTATTTAGAAAAATCTTCTTTACCCTTGTAATTAAAGGCTTTAAATGGCTCCCCCCTCTTTATCGTACTGTTTCGCGATATGTAGGGCGTCACATGCTCCCTGTCCGACTTTAGAGAGGCATTTTTCCACGCTGTCTCCAGCGCCGAAAATTTTATCACTTCTACATCCATCCCATCCGGATATGTTGCTTCTATAGCATTGGTGCAATAATCGAAACCGCCTTTAATGCAGGCGGTAATTACTTCATCTATGATAGTAGCATCAATCAATGGGCAATCAGATGTAATGCGGACCACATAATCTGCATTTTCGTTTTTAGCCGCCATATAAAAGCGGTCCAGCACATCATCTACCGATCCTTGATAACTTGTTAGTCCCAGTTCTTGCGCCACAGCAATAATTTGCTCTGCTTCTTTTTCAATAGTGGTGGCTACAATTAGTTTATGAGCATTAGTTGCCTTTAATGCGCGCTCCAGATGTATTTGCAAAAGGGTTTTACCATTAACTCTTTTCAGCACTTTCCCGGGCAATCTGCTTGATCCGTAACGGGCTTGGGTAATAATTATAATTTTCATACCCGTTTTTTTATTTCCAATTGTAAGGGTAAAGCAGTTCGGTCTCTTGCACTGCTATCGAATCGATTTTCTTTATGATTGCCTCCGCTGGCAGTTGCGATGCATGGCTGAGGTTTTTCTCAAGTTGGGCTTTTGTGTCCACACCAATAATAACCGAATCAATGCTTGGCTCAGCCAGCGCATAACCAAGTGCAAGCTCTGCCATACTGATGTTGGCCTCGTCTGCTATCACCTTAATCTGCGCTATATATTTTTTCAGCGGTTGCAAATAGGGGGCATAGGTGCTCATATCTTTAAAAAACAAACCTTGTAAAAATACCGATCGAACCTGGATTTCTTTACCCCTGCGCTTTGCCTCTTTTAAAAGCGCACCTCTTTGGTATGTATTATCCAATAGGTTAAAAGGCAACTGGATGCAATCTACCTCATCTGCATTAATGGCCTGTTTCAGTTCATCATTGGTATAAATAGATACACCCACCTTGCGTATGCGCGAATTTGTCTTGAGTTTCTGTAGGTCATTCGCTACGCTTTTGTGGTTTTTAAGGTCGCTAAAGCGATGGTAGAAGAATACATTAATACAATCTATATGCAGTTTATCCAGCGAAAACTCTAATTGTTCAATTACAGTTTTGCTTTCATGGCAAATGAACTTGGTATTTACTTTAAATTTTCTTTCCGAATGTTGGTGAAAGAAGCCTATTAGTTCGTCAGCTCTGCCGTATGCATCAGCAGTATCCAGCGTGGTAACTCCTTTTTCAAGAGCATAGCTAAGTATATCCAACACTGCGTCTGTCGATGGTTTTCCGGTTGGGTTATTTATGCCATAATCCAAACCAAACTGCACAGTTCCCAGAATTAATTTCTCAGTAAGCGGCATCATGGTCTTTCAGTAAAATAGATACACTCAGTTTATTGTAAAAATCACTGCTGCCATCGGTTGCAAGTGTGGCATGGTTATGCGATGATTTTCCAATAAGGTGATATAAATGAGAAGCTGTAAAAAGTTGCGAGTAATCTTGTTTATAGCTAAACATGGCGGGCTCTTTCACATGGTGGTAAACATTTTTATGGGGTTTAATTCCATAAAAATCGATAATTATTAAATGCCCTTGTGGCTTGAGTAGCCGGTCAATTTCTGCTGCTACCTTAAACAGCAATTGTCTGTCAACAACATAAAATACAAAGCCAATTACAACTACATCAAAACTATTGTCCTCATACCTGGCCATATCTTCAGCAGTTCCCTGTGTAATAATTACATCCGGGTGGTGCAGGGTGCAATATTCTACAGCTTTTTTCGATGGTTCAATTCCATACACGTGGGCGTTAGGTATTCTGTTCTTTATGGCCTGTAGCCGATGGCCCGACGAGCATCCTATTTCCAGTATTTTAATATCAGCAGCGTCGGTTGGTATATACCGTAACAGGGTATCGGCAACAGGGTCCTTGGGCAGGCTATAGTTTTCTAATACCTGGATATTCCTTTCGAACCAGGAGTCAGCTTCTACTTCAAGAAAGATCTTTTTCTGGACATCCATTTTGCTAGTTGAAAAAATCTGTAATCGATTTTATTACAAAGGATAACTCATCATCAGTTAGCGTAGGGTACATAGGTAAGCTTAAGCAATGCCGGTAATAGTTCTCAGCCATTGCAAAATCACCCTTCTTAAAGCCCAGCGATTGGTAATAGGGCATAGTATGCACTGGTATATAATGCACCTGGCAAAAAATATTTTTGGTGCGCAGGTAGTCATATAAACCCTTTCTGTTTTCTACGCCAATTACATACAAGTGGTAGGCATGCCCTGCTACAACACCCGACTGAAACAAAATCTGTTTCTCATTTTTAAACGCTTCAAAATACCTTTGCGCTATTGCTCTTCTTCTTGCCAGGCCTTCGTTGGCCCTTTTTAACTGCGAGGTACCCAGCGCCGCCTGAAAATCAGTAAGGCGGTAGTTATATCCCAATTCCTGCATTTCGTAATACCAGCCGCCATCGTTTTCTTTTAGCAGGGTAGGCTCTTTAGTAATGCCATGCGTTCTTAGCAGCAGTAGTTTTTTATACAGTGTTTCATCATTGGTGGTCACCATGCCACCTTCGCCACAGGCAATGTGCTTTACCGGGTGAAAGGAGAAGATGGCCAAATCGGCAAACTGGCTGTTTCCACAAAGCTGTTGTGTGCCGGTATTATCTGTAAAATAGCCCCCCGGCGCATGGCAGGCATCTTCTATTATCCATAACCCGTGCCTATCTGCAAGCTGGCGGAAAGCCTCCAGGTTTACTGCATAGCCGGCAAAATCTACAGGTATTATACCTTTAAAAAATCCTTTCGCCTTCGATTCAATCAGCGCCTCTGTTTTGGCTATGTCTAAAGTAAAAGTAGCAGGGTCAATATCGGCAAAGTAAACGTTGCCCCCGCAATATCTTACACAGTTGGCCGATGCTGCAAATGTTATGGGCGTAGTAATTACGTTTGTTTCTTCATTTACATCAAGTGCCATGGTGCACAAGTGAAGCGCAGCGGTACCATTAGATACTGCTACTGCATATTTTGCCCCTATATACTTTGCAAATGCGTCTTCAAACTCTTTAATGGCCGGCCCCTGGGTTAAAAAATCCGATTGCAGGGTATCAGTCACAGCCTTTATATCTTCTGCAGTAATATGCTGCCGTCCGTAGGGGATGTTCTTTGTCATTGCTTATGGTTGAAAGGCCGGGTCAATATTTTCTACAATCAATTTCCTTAGGCTTTCTACAGTTTCCCATTCTGTGTTTTCGCCCGAGGTGTAATTGAAGCCCACGGGCACAGGCCTGGCATTGAAATTTTTGCAGTACTCTTTTAAATCCCAGCTTGTTACCTGTGGCAAAATCACATAATACTTGCCCAGATCGTAAGTGGTGAAAGAATCTGAGCTTGTTATCATTTCTTCATGAATTTTTTCGCCGGGGCGTATGCCCACTATTCGATGCTCGCAATTGGGCCCTATAGCCTGCGCTACATCCATAATGCGGTACGAGGGTATTTTGGGTACAAACAATTCGCCGCCCCAGGCTGTTTCCAGTGCATGTAGCACCATATCTACGCCGCCCTGCAGCGAAATATTAAAGCGCGTCATTGTAGGATCAGTAATAGGCAGCACACCCTCTTTTTTCTTTTTCAAAAAAAAGGGGATTACCGAGCCGTTAGAGCCCATTACATTGCCATAGCGCACTACAGAAAAATTAATGTCTTGGCTGCCTTTAATGTTGTTAGCAGCTATAAAAAGCTTATCCGATGTAAGTTTTGTTGCGCCATACAAATTAATAGGTGCACAGGCCTTATCGGTAGATAGCGCCACCACTTTTTTTACATTGGTTTCCAACGCGGCCTTTATCACATTTTCGGCCCCGCCAATATTGGTTTTTACACACTCATCGGGGTTGTATTCTGCAATGTGAACATGTTTCATTGCAGCAGAGTGAATAACATAGTCAACACCAATAAAAGCTCTTTTCAGCCGCTCCTTATCTCTTACATCGCCAATAAAATAACGTATAGCCGGGTATTTGTCTTCAGGGTATACCTGGGCCATTTGGTATTGTTTCTGCTCATCGCGCGAGTATATCACAAGCCTTTTTACATCGGGCCATTTTTCAAAAATGGTTTTGGTCAGTTCTTGCCCCAGCGATCCGGTTCCACCGGTTATCAGTATAGATTTATTAGATAGCATTTTGTAGTTCCCATTTTAGTAATTGACTTGTTTTCGAACTTCTCTTGTGCCCTCTTTCAGTTAGTTCATCTACTACCGAAAAAGATAAAATATCACCTGGTGTATCTACTAAAAAATTATCGGCATATGAAGATGCCATTGATAGGTAAAAGGAATATTGTCCATGTCCCAGTATATAGGGCTTTATTTTTAATAAAAAAGTATATTCTCCTACCTGTATATTTTCAAAACAGTTTGGCCGGTAGTCATATGTGTCAGATTCAATCAGTAATTCTTCCTGCTTGTTCTTTATAGCCACGTAGCCGTATAGGTTAGGGGTTTTTTTCAGCGATTTGAAAGTAAGTTTTATAGTAATCTCATCCGCAATGCTGAATTCGGTGGTGCGGTTGTTTTCGCTGTCCAATATCTCTGCACTTAACAATTCGATATCCTTATTTTCCAGTTGGTTTTTAAAGTAGTAAGACGAGAGGCCCGAGGCTTGGGTGGCCGCCAGGTAGCGGTTTATAGTTTCGCCAATATCGCCCGAATATGTCAGTCTACCGTTCGTCATCAAAAGCCCCTTTGTGCATAACTGTCTAACCGAGGCTATATTATGGCTAACAAACAAGATAGTGCGCCCCTCATTTTTACTTACATCATTCATCTTGCCCAGGCACTTTTTCTGAAACTCGGCATCGCCCACGGCCAATACCTCATCCACTATTAGTATTTCCGGTTCCAGGTGCGCGGCCACGGCAAATGCCAGCCGCACATACATGCCGCTGCTGTATCGCTTAACGGGTGTATCTAAGTATTTTTCTACCCCCGCAAAATCTACAATCTCGTCAAACTTGCGATCTATCTCGCGTTTGGTCATACCCAGTATATGCCCGTTCAGGTACATATTCTCTCTGCCACTAAGTTCTGGATGAAAACCCGTACCTACCTCCAGCAAACTGGCTATTCTGCCCTTTACCTTAATGCTCCCGGTTGTCGGTGATGTAACCTTCGACAATATTTTAAGTAACGTGCTTTTGCCGGCGCCATTTCTCCCTACAATGCCAAGTACATCGCCTTGGTTTACAGTAAAACTTATATCCTTTAGCGCCCACACATAATCGCTCATTGCTTTCTCCGTCCGGTCATTTCCTTCGGCCAACGCTATGGCAGGGTCTTCTTTACCACGAATGGTAGCCCAGGTGCGCACCAGGTCATCTTTAAAGTTGGCAATATCCACACTGCCCAAACGGTAAAGCTTCGATATATTTTCGCACTTAATTACAACCTCGCTCATAATTTATACCGTATCCATAAAGGTCTTTTCAACCTGGTTAAAAATAATTATTCCAATAAACACAACTACCATCATAAATAAAGTACTATATCCCAGACTGCCCCACGAAAATGAGCCTACACCAAAAATACTGAACCTGAAAGTTTCAATAACCGGCGATAGCGGGTTAAGCAGCAAATAAGGCTTAAACTGCGCCGGCACCTCAGATATAGGATAAATAACCGGCGTGGCATACATCAGCATGGCTACACCGTAGTTGACAAACAATTGTAAGTCGCGGTATTTAGTGGTTAGCGCCGATGTTATTACACCCACACCAAACGCAATGCCGGCCATTAAAATCACAAGCAAAGGAAAAAGCAGAACGTAGGCACTCACATGAATCTCAAACCCCCTGAACCATACATAATAGCATATAATTACAACCAATACGCCTAACTGTATAAAAAACTTAATAAGGTTGGAGATAATGGTAGATATAGGCGAAACCAGGCGCGGAAAATACACCTTACCAAAAATACCGGCGTTGTTAATAAACGTACCCGACGATGAAATAAAACACTGGTTAAAGTAATTCCAAAGGGTAGTGCCGGTTAAATAAAACAAAGGGGCCGGTATATTATCTGTTTTTATACCCGCTATGGTGCTAAAAACAAAAGTGTACATAATCACCGTCATAAACGGACTTATAAAAAACCATAAGGGCCCAAGTACAGTTTGTTTATAGCTGCTGGCAAAATCCCGTTTTACAAACATTGCCACCAAATCGCGGTAGCGCCATAGTTCACCTAATCTTAAGTCCAGCAATCCCCTTTTGGTAGATATTACCTCCGACCAATGCTCGTTTCCTGCATCACTACTCATACATCTTTCATTTAAACTTTAGTATCTTTTTTACAATATCGCATATCCGGTGAATGTCCTCAGTTTTCAAATCATGATACAAAGGCAGGCACATTACACGCGGCGATATACTTTCGGCCACTGGAACTTTATATTTTTTTACATATGGCAAAGCCGAAAGGCTTGGATAAAAATAGCGGCGGGGATATATAAAAGATGCATTTAGTGCATCGCAAATATTTACCAATGTTTTTTCATCTTCAAACACTACCGGATAGTAAGCATAGTTATACTCGGTATGTTCTCTCACTGCAGGCCGTGTTAGCTGCAGGTTTTGCCCAAGCAGTAGTTTGTCATATAGCTCGCTCAGCTCTTTACGGCGGGCAATTATACT
>DATGXP010000603.1:0-1932 GCA_035298845.1 Chitinophagales bacterium | reverse complement strand
AAAACTACCTGGTATTGTATGCCGAAAATATGGGGAGTATACCACCCAATACAGCGGCACTAGAAATCTGGGATGGGGTTACATCACATAAAATAATTCTTAATTCGGCAACAGGATATTGCGAAGCCATACTACTTAACCTGAAGTAGGCGATACTTAGTTTTTAAGCAACTGCAATAGTGTGCTTAGCTTTTGCTGCAAATCTTTGCGCTGCACTATAAAATCGAGAAATCCATTCTCCAGCTGAAACTCCGAAGTTTGAAAACCCTCGGGTAGTTTTTTCTTGATAGTTTCTTCTATTACGCGTGGGCCTGCAAATCCAATTAATGCACCCGGCTCGGCAATATTAAAATCGCCCAGCATAGCAAACGATGCCGTAACGCCTCCTGTAGTTGGGTTGGTCATTAAACTGATGTACGGCAGTTTGGCATTGGCCAACTGGTTAAGCTTAGCCGATGTTTTGGCCATTTGCATCAGTGAGAAGGCACTCTCCTGCATACGGGCACCGCCACTTTTGGATATAATAAGCAAAGGCAATTTGTGCTCCAGGCAATAATCGATAGAACGGGCAATCTTCTCTCCCATTACCGAGCCCATGCTACCGCCAATAAATCGAAAATCCATAGCAGCTACCAACAGGGGCTGACCATTGCATTCGCCCACCGTTACGCGCATTGCTTCGCGCAGGCCGGTTACATCCATGGTATCTTCAATACGGTCCTGGTAAGGTTTTAAATCGACAAAGTGTAAAAAGTCCTTGGGTATAAGGTCATCATACAATTCTTTATAATCGGTATCACCGTATATTATTTTGAAATAATCCTCTGCATCAATCTTTTCGTGGTAATTACACTCCGGGCACACATGCAGGTTATCCTTTAACTTTGTAACCAGCATAGTGGCCTTGCAGTTAGGGCATTTATGCCATACCCCCTCCGGCGTTTCTTTCTTCTCTTCGGTAGAAGTATGAACACCTTTTCTGAATCTTTTCCACCATGGCACTTTTTCTTCCATCTGCTATTCCGTTAGTTCTGCAAAGCCAGCCAGCTTTGCGAATGCAATTATTAGTAAAATAGTTGGTTAAAATGAAATTTGTCAGTAAGCCTTTGTTTTTGGCTCCAAGGCACATTCGGATTATACTTGTATTATATGAAAAACAAGACATACACCCTCCGCCATTTACCCGCCCGCAAAAATGCCCTGCTGGTAAGCTGCATGGATTTGCGGCTGATAGACAATATTGTAAAGTTTATGGAGCACGATAACATGACCAACCGCTACGACCAATACATAGCCGCCGGTGCAGCTTTGGGTATTGAGAAAAACAAAAACTGGCGGCAGTCTTTCTTCGACCACCTTAAACTGGCCTGCGACCTGCACCATATACACGATGTGTATATACTGGAGCACCGCAATTGCGGTGCCTATAAAGAGTTTCTTGGCAAAGAAGGGGAGTTTGGCACCAGCGATAAGGAACAAAAACGCGAGGAAACCAGCCATAAGAAACAGGCCATTAAGCTGAAGAAAGATGTTGAGAAATGGGCAAAAGAGAATAACTATAATTTAACCGTTCAAACCTTCCTGATGGATTTGAGGGGCGGGGTTGAGTTTTTAGGATGAACCGTATTGGCATAAAATGAAAAAGGCTAACCATGAGGTTAGCCTTTTTCATTTGTGTTTTATGGCTGCTTAAGCAATAGTTACGTCTTTGCTCAGGTATACATCCTGTATAGCATTTAACAATGCTACGCCTTCTTTTAAAGGACGCTGGAACGCTTTACGGCCTGAGATTAATCCCATGCCACCAGCACGCTTGTTGATAATAGCAGTGCCTATAGCTTCGGCTAAGTCCGTTTCGCCGCTAGATGCGCCGCCCGAGTTAATTAAACCTACACGGCCCATGTAGCAGTTAGCTACCTGGTAGCGACAAAG
>DATGXP010000602.1:0-2712 GCA_035298845.1 Chitinophagales bacterium | reverse complement strand
CATAGGCTTTGGTGCCATGTTTATTACCTGGAATGTGGTGATGTATATCCTCAACTCGCAGCGGTTTCCTTTTATGGCCAGCCTGCAATACCCGCTGGGCATGTTTGTGCTAAACAATGCCCTTATACCCGGTATATTTCTTATTACTTACATAGTATCTGTTATTACCTTCAGGGTGCAGTACGAGTTTGAAACTCCGTTACAAATTGCTTTAGAAGTATTAGGTTTTTCTGCCGGTTTTATTCTGGTAATATTAGTAACAGCAGTGTATTTCAACTTTACTAATAAAAACACCGGTAGCATAATACAGGAGAATAAAGAGCGGGTGCGTCGCAAAAGGGCCGTGCGCCGGGTGCAGTTTAGCGACACGCTACAGCGCGAAGAGCTTAATAAAGTAGAGTTTTACCTTACCAATAAATTCAACATACGCCATACCCGCACGGTAGACCACTATGACCCTAAGCTACATCAACTCGTTTTCCGCCGCCATCACTGGAATGCCTTTATAGCATTTTTGGTAACCATGACTCTACTCGTAAGCATGGGCTTTTTCCTTGAAAATCCTTTCTTTCAGTTTCCGATAGCTGCTACGGGTTTCCTTTTTGTTAGTTTGCTCATGTCGCTGTTTGGCATGTTTCTGTACTGGACCGGTGGCTGGGGCTCGGCGGCTATCATTGTGTTTTTACTGGTAGCCAACTACCTTACCCAGTACGATGTATTTGGTTTTCAAAGCCGGGCTTACGGACTTAACTATAGCACGCGTGCGCGCTACAACCTCGAAACTTTCCGCGAGTTATCGTCCGATTCACTCATAGCGCAGGATAAGGAATACTTTAAGCCCATACTCGAAAACTGGCTGCACAAAAACACCGACCCGCGCAATCCATTTAAGAAACCTAAAATGTATTTTGTAAATGTGAGTGGGGGTGGTTTGCGCGCAGCCATGTATTCTATGGTAACGCTGCAGTATTGCGATAGCCTGGCTAAAGGCAACCTGTTGGACAAAACATTTTTAATAAGCGGTGCATCGGGCGGCATGTTTGCCACTACCTATTTGCGCGAGTTGTTTTTGCAAAAGAAAAACGGCTTTCCTGTCAATCTATCTGACCCGCAATACACCGAAAATGTATCAAAGGATGTGCTGAACCCCATTGCGCTTTCTATTATCAGCAACGATGTGCTTATACCGTTTCATAAGTTTAAACTAAACGATAAAAAGTACAGTGTAGACCGTGGTTATGTGTTTGAGAAATTCTACTGCCGCAACCTGCAGTTCCCATTCGAAAAAACAATTGGCGATTACCGGCAGGATGAATACAGCGCCAAAATTCCTTTGCTTATTTTTCACACTACCATTATGAACGATTCGCGCCGCTACTATATCAGCCCGCAACCGGTATCGTTTTTAATGCGCCCGCATGGCAAAAAGGCACTGGATAACCGCCTGGAGATAGATGCGATAGATTTTGGCCGTTTCTTTAAAAAGCAAGCCAGCGATAGCTTATTGGTTACTTCTGCCATGCGCATGAACGCCACTTTCCCTTTTTTCTTCCCCAATTCGGTGCTACCCAGCGAACCCTCAACCTATGTAATGGATGGCGGGGCGCTCGATAACTTTGGTATTGAAACCACGTTGCGCTTCCTCAATACCTTTGGCGACTGGATAGACAAAAACACGAGCGGTGTAGTGATTATACAGATTCGCGATTCAGAAAAATTTGAAGAGCCCGCAGCCTCCGAAAAGAAAACAGTGTTTGCCCGCATTACCGACCCGCTGGGTACCGTATACACCAATATGGAAAACATGCAGGATTTTCTTACCGATTACCGGTTGGATGAAATGAGCGAAGAACTGCGCGGCAAACTGCAATTTGTATTGTTTGAATACACCAGTGAAAAAGTAGAAGACAAAGCCGCTATGAGCCTGCACCTAACCACCCGCGATAAAAGCGACATCATGCGCTCGATGAAACGGCCAAACAACGTAAAGTCCTTCAATAAGCTGCAGGAGCTTTTTGCTGAGTAATGAATGTATAAGTTCCGTTGCCGGTAATAAAACAGCCTGTCGATGATTAATTGACAGGCTGTTTTATTATGTATTTCTAAATAGCTATTTCGGATTGGTATTCGCCGGGGACTCCTGTGCCGGTGGAGCTACTTCTTTAACCGGTTCAATATAGGTGCCTTTTGGGGCAGGGTCAACAGTTTTCTTTTGTTGTTTTGCCAGGGCTTCCTCGGCAGGATTACCTACCTGTACCGGTAAAGTCTTATTCTTTTTAGAGATGTTTGCATACCATGCATTGATATCCGCTTTCTGCATTGGCTTTTCAACTGTTGAAGCATAGTCTGGAAATTCAATGACTGTTTTGCCCATAGCTATGTAATCAAAATCAACAGGTTTTTCCGAACTGGAAACTACTTTAAACCCTTTCGCCGATTTCTCAACTACCGAAATAGTTACACCTGCCTGCGAGGAACTGATAGTAACGGTTGGAGTTTTGCCATTCAACTGTTGAGTAAATTCATCTGAAAAATTAATCCAGGTTTCTTTAGCACTGGTAGATGCAGTGCCGAAGTCTGAAATGTTTTTGGTTACAGACTTTGCTGTTTTTAGCTCTTCAAAATTTACATCCAGCGCGTCTGCTAATATTTCTGTTCGCTTTGTAAGCGCTTTTGTAGCAGATACCAATAAACCAAACATAGCGCCGTATT
>DATGXP010000601.1:0-6296 GCA_035298845.1 Chitinophagales bacterium | reverse complement strand
GTAAGACGTATACGCATATACGTTGTGTCGTTCGGCGCATTGCGGAAAATGTTACTCGCGTTATAACCTGTCCAGCGTAATGTAGCCGAAGTGGCATTGGCCGGAACCAAAACAGTGTCAACCTCGTTGGCATCCAGGAAGTCGCCATCGCCATTAAAATCTATCCAGCCCATTAACATAGCAGTTACGCCAGTTTGGTTGGTAACGCTAACACTACGGGTAAAGGTGGTGGAGGTATCCTGCACTAAAACCTGTGTGCCGGCTATTCCGTCCTCATCGTCGCTGGTTAAAAGGTCATCACCATCGGCCTTGTAACTTGGCTGCGGAAAGTCTTCCTTATCTATTACGCTACCCAACTTAAGTGAATTAAACACTACGTGGTTAGGGTTGCCATAGCTGGCAGGGGCATCGGCATAATCAAAATTAAGCAATATACCTATCCGCCATTTAAATACCAGGTGCTTGTCATCGCCACCGGTAGAATTGGTAAGGTCGAATGAGTTGCCAATAGGGTCAGGAGTAAGCGAAGAACTGTGGGTAGTGGTGGCTACACATATTAATGAGTCACCCTCTACCATAAACTGGTTACTACCTCTTGGGTCGCCGGTTGCTCCTAAGTAATCATTATTAGATCCACCTATCAGCGTTCCAAAATACTGGGTGCGGAGGTCGGTACCTAGTACCATATAAAATACATCCCAAGTATCTCCATTAAAAGTACTATCAAAGAAAGCTCCGCCGTCATCAAGATTTTTATTGAATGGATAACGGTTAGAACCGGTTTCACCAAACACCATTACAGCATATGGGGTATACGTACGCAGCGTGTTACCGCGGTCATCGGCATTACCCCCAAAATAAGTAGCTACCCATGGGTCGGTACTACACGACTGGCATCCACGACGGGGTAGTTTACCCACAAAAGCATCCTGCCCGGTACCTTTGGTAGTTTGAAAACGGTTGCCGGTAGAGTTAGGCCCCAGATAAAAATTGGTGCTACTGGTATAACCTGTAACAAACAAGGAATCAAACTGACCAATAGCCAATCCATAAAATTCATCATCGCCGGTACCGCCAAAACGGCTAAGCATTTCAACATTGTTGCCGCCATTGGCAGGTATCACACCTATTACTCCATCTATACCGCCAGTGCTATTAGCCACACCTTGTGCTACGTTATTAAATAAAGCAGGGAAAGAAGTGCTGCTGGAAGAAGCTCCCGAAAACGCCACAGCGCCATCGCTGAATAATTGAAGATCGTTCAACTGGTCGTTACCGGTACCTCCTATATATGTTCCCCATGAAAGGGTGCGGAAGTTGGTAAACTTACCAATATACATTTCATCGCCACCGCGGTAGTTATTAGAATAACCATTAGATATATAGCTGCCAAAGCTGCCATCACTGGTTACCACACCGCCTATTACATAGGAGTTATCGTTAATAGCACGTATGGAATACATCTCATCACCTGTACCGGTACCTCCTATATATGAAGAATAGGTAAGCGAGGTAAGCGTACTGTTAAATACCGCTACGAAACCGTCCTGACCGTTTTTTGTACCGTCAAAAGGAGTGTTTACTAAAGGAATACCCGGCGAAGTGCCCTGATCGCTGTTAGTTGCTCCGCACACAAAAAGCGCGTTTCCGCTAGGTGACAGGCTTAGGCCGTAAGCCACATCAGGCGAGGTACCACCAAAATAAGTTACATATTGTAAAGCGCTACCGTTAGCAGCTATTCTATATATAATAGCATCTCTTCTTCCTACGTTGCTGCCAGATACGCCATCAGCATAAGTGCTGTCGTAACCAAATATATAAGAGCCATAACCGGTTGTAGCTGAACGTACCAGTTGATTGTTGCTGGCACCAGCCACATACATATTACCAACGGCATCTAACTCTACTGCATAAGCGTATTCGTCAAAATCATTGTCGTTATCATCAAAAAAAGTTCCCCACTTAAGGCTAGGGTCAATAATTAGAGGGTAGCTTGAATTAATTTTGGCTGAGGTTTTAAATGATACCACATCGCCATCAATTACAAACTCCATTTTTACAGGCACCTTCTTGCCACCAATTACCTGGTAAGATTCAGGTATATCAAACTTAACTTCTTTAAAACGTAGTTTTACTTCCAACTGGCCTTTCTCATCTAGAGTAAGCTTATCCTGCCCCTTAAAATTCATTTTAATTTTCCTGAAATCGGCCCCGGCATTTACCACCCAGTCAAACTCCATGGTGTTATGCTCCTGGCTGTACATACGCATACTTATGCCCTCGTATACATTGTTCAATTCTACTTCACCATAGCTGGATACGTTGGTTGCCCATTTGGTTTTATCCGAATCCAAAAAGTAATTGTATTTAGTAGGCAGTATGTTCTTTCTCTCTATATTATATTCGTTAGCACCTACAAATGAAATTCCCCAACGGTGAGCTACCTGCTGGCCGTGGTGCTCCTCTATAAGTTTACCATCAGGCCCCATTACATACTCCTCATCTTCTTCCTCCTCTTCTTCATGCTCCTCCTGAGCCGTGCTACCTACCGATACAAAGTACAGATGATCCTTTTTAAGGTATACATTACCTACGTTAGAAAGACCAGCTACCTTGATATCTGACGGCAACTGCCCGTTATTATCAACAAAGCGAATACTATTCGAACTCTCTTTAATTAAGTGCTTAATCTGATCTTTGCTCATATCCTTAACAGCCGCGGATGCCTGTTGGGCATAAAGGGCAGTAGGTAAGGCTGCAGCCATAAGCAGAAAACAAAGTAATGCGCCTTTGAAGGTAAAGGTTCTGTTATTCATAAACTTATTCTTTGAGAAGGAAGAAATTGTGCTAAGAGTAAAATTTGCCATACAAGTACTTTGCTATTAAACAAAAAAGGGAACATGGCTTAAATGCCTTGCTCCCAATAAATTAGTTTTATGTTAGAATAATAGTGCAAGTTCTTCGACACAAGAAAAATCCTGAATCAAATGCATATTTGCACACTGATAAATAATAAGTTATAAAGTTAAAATATCCCATTTGCTGCTATTAACAAGACGCCAAAACATCCCTCTAACCATTGCCAGAAGGTATGAAATCAGCCGCAAAAATATAATTTTAAGTGACATTAGACAGTTTCTGCCTTGTAATCTTGGTTACTAATATGTTATTCTTTGCCCGGTCTTAAAGGTATGGGGTTTTTTAAAAAAAACGAATTTTCAGCCTTTTTTATCAAAATGCGCATTCAAATAAGATAAAAATTGCCTTAATCAACATTTTTTTACCCTTTTTGTATTTTCTTTGGCTAGTAAATTCGAATAAAATGTGGGTAAAAACAAGTAAGTCCCATTTTAAACAAATACAGCTTCTGTTAAAATAAAAACACTAAGGGTTGATGATGATTTACTTAAGGCACTTTTTACTTTCAATTAAAAGTGTATCTTACGCCCGTCAAAATAAAAAATACTATGGGCAGACCACCTACCAAACCGAAACGATTTAAGGATGGATTTTACATTGAAGTGCGTAATAAAGGGGCTAATGCCGGAATGAAAATCCATTTCGACACCCAGTATGAAATGGAAGAGGCTGCAGCCATGTACGGCAAAAGCAAAGAAGTGGTAATACTTGGCGAGCACAAAAAAGACAGATGGTTAAGCGAAGAGCCAGACGGTAATAAGGAAAGAAAGAAAAAAGCCGCCAAAGAGCAAAAACCTACGGCACAGCCACAGGTTAAAGAGGCTAAACCAGCTAAGGAAAAGGCCGAAAAGAAAGCAAAACCCGCTAAAGCGGAAAAACCTGCCAAACCTGCCAAGAGCGCTAAAAAGAAATAACCTGAGTTTGTAATTACTATTTTTGTATAAAGGCCGCTAGTTTAGCGGCCTTTATAATTTCATACAAAATATGGGGGAGCTTTCGAAATCGTATAAACAGCAAAAGATTGAAGGCAACTTCGACGCAATTGTTATTGGCTCGGGCATGGGTGGTATAGCCACCGCTGCTTTTTTGGCCAAAGAAGGTAAAAAGGTGCTGGTGCTGGAGCGCCATTACACACCAGGCGGCTTTACACATGTGTTTACCCGCAGCAAGTATGAGTGGGACGTGGGCGTTCACTACGTAGGCGATGTGCACCGGCCTCATACCGAGTTACACAAGATGTTTAAATACATTACCAATGGCAAAATGAAGTGGGAGGAAATGGGCAGCCCTTACGACATTATGTATTTTGGCAACGACAAGTATGAGTTTCCGGCAGGCACCGATGAGTTTAAAGCCAGCATGAAAGCTCATTTTCCGGGTGAAGAAAAAGCCATAGATGAGTATGTAGAACTTATATACAGCACACAGAAAAAACAACGCTTATTTTTTGCAGAAAAAATACTGCCTAACTTCTGGAGCTGGCTATTTGGCAACAGGATGCGCAAAGCAGGCCTTACCGGTAACAAAACTACACTGGAAGTTTTGCAAGGGCTTACAAAAAATAAAAAACTAATAGCCGTATTAACCGGCCAGTACGGCGATTATGGTTTGCCGCCGGCGCAAAGCAGTTTCTTAATGCATGCAGCGCTAATTAAACACTACATGAAGGGCGCCTGCTACCCGGTAGGTGGCGCACAGCAAATATACCAGACCGTGGCTCCGGTAATACTGGAAAGAGGTGGCGAAGTGTTTACTAATGCAGAAGTAAAAGAAGTATTGGTAAAAAACAATAAGGCTATTGGTGTAAAAATGTATGATGGCAAAGAGTTTTTTGCACCGGTAATAATCAGCGATGCGGGTATTTACAATACATACAGAAACTTATTGCCCGAAGAAACTAAGAAGGAAATAAAAACGGAGAAGCTTTTTGAAAAACTGGCGCCATCTGTTGGACACGTGTGTTTATATATTGGTATAAACGAAAGCAACGAGAAGCTGAAGTTAGGCAAAGCCAACTACTGGGTTTTTCCCGATAACTACGACCATGATAAGAATGTAGCAGATTACCTTAACGACCCTGATGCTGAACTACCGGTGGTTTATATTTCATTCCCATCCAGCAAAGACCCTGATTGGGAGAACCGGTTACCCGGAAAGACCACTATTGAAATAGTAACCCTTTCGCCGTATGCCTGGTACGAAAAATGGAAAGACAAGCGCTGGATGAAACGCGGTGCTGATTACAAAGCGTTTAAAGAAAAGCTATCGCAGCGATTGCTGGAAGCCCTATTTGTGAGGCATCCGGAATTGAGAGGTAAGATTGATTATTATGAGCTTTCTACGCCGTTAAGCACCGCACACTTTGCCAATTACGAATACGGCGAGATATACGGAATAGACCATACACCCGAGCGATTTGAACAAAAGTTTTTGAAGGCGCGCACACCGGTTAAAAACCTGTATTTGACCGGGCAGGACATAGTTAGCTGTGGAGTTGGCGGAGCCTTGTTTAGCGGGCTCATTACCGCATCGGCAGTCTCGGGCAAAAATTTACTGAATAGGCTTAAAGAAGTATAGCCAATTACATTACCTTTAATACCATATAAAGCGTAAAGAAGTAAACTCTTTGCGCTTTTTTTATTCAACCTATCCGACATAAAAAATTACTATTTTGCTCTTACAATCGGCATTTATGACTAATACCATCAATTACGAAGTCTTCTGTAAAGCCTGGCTGGATAGCTGGAGTGGAAACCGTCCGCAAGAACTAATCAAGTTCTATCGGGCCGATGCTTTTTATTCCGACCCATCTAAACGCAACGGACTATTGGGTCACGCCGAGCTACTCCCCTACTTTGAAAAATTATTAAGAAACAATCCCAATTGGAAATGGGAGCCGGCAGAAATAATACCCACCCAAAAAGGATTTACTTTAAAGTGGAAAGCACGTATACCCGTTAGTGATTCAATAGTAGAGGAAACGGGATTGGATATTGTGGAGATATCACATGGGTTGATAAGCCGCAACGAAGTTTATTTCGACCGTTTAAATTGGATGGAAGCATTAAAACAAATTAAATAAAATACCCTATGAATTTTGAGCACTCAGCCAAGGCGAAGGAAATGATGCAGCGATTGCAGCAGTTTATGGACGCGCATATTTTTCCTTTAGAGAAAGAATATCTGGCAGCCACCCACCATGGCAATCCTGACTGGAAAAGCTGGGAAATAGACCCGCGTGTAGAAGAATTAAAAAACAAAGCTAAGAATGAAGGGTTATGGAATTTGTTTTTACCACCACTAAGCGGCTTAAGCAATTTAGAGTATGCACCGCTGGCAGAAATAACCGGACACTCGTTACTGGCACCTGAGATATT
>DATGXP010000600.1:0-5039 GCA_035298845.1 Chitinophagales bacterium | reverse complement strand
AACAGCTATAACAACGCTAAAAAAGCAAAAGGGGCTTTCCGCACGGAAAGCCCCTTTTGCTTTTAAGAGTATTGCAATGCTAATTGGTCTTTACTATCTTTTTAGATACTACTTTGCTACCTGTAGCTATGCTTAGCAGGTAAGTGCCGGCTGCCAGGTTAGATAAATCTGCTTCGGCATTATAAAGCCCCGGCTGCCCATATTGAGCTTGCTGATTGTGTACCATGCGCCCGTTAATATCGGTTACTATGATACTTACTGTAGCGGGCTTAAACAGGTAAAACTGAATAGCTACTTCATTCACACTTGGGTTAGGGTAAAGCGAAAGCATAGTCATCTCCTCAGGTTTTACCAGGCGCACATCGGTAACTAGCGGTGCCAGGCCCGGATTGGTGCCCCGTGGTGCCAGTGGCGAGCCGCATTGTGTTAAGTGGTTGGCCCCGTCTAAATCGCACCACGATGCACCTACCGATGAAGTATACGTACGCGATTCAATAGTATTCATATACACCCAATCGCCCTGCACTTTCTGGCTGGTAACATCAAACAACAGGTAACCGCGCTTGGCCAGGTCGGCGTACTTCACATGCGTAATAACCGAAGGGATAAGACTGGCAGGTATAGAAAACGTAATAAAACTACCGCTGGTTACGCTGGTACAAACAAACTCTACTGCCGCCGAACCTGCCCCGGTAGATGAGTTGTAACTCATATCCGGGTGGGGCACATCGTTAGCCCAGCTGGTATGTATATCGCCGGTTAGTATCACTACGTTATCTATGTTATTAGAAGAAATATGGCGCAGAATTTTGTTGCGCTCTGCCGGGTAACCATCCCATTGGTCCTGGTTAAGGGCACCTAATATAGGCACCACCAGCGGTGCAAACATTACCTGGTTGCCTATCAGTTTCCATTTGGCATTGCTGGCCGAAAGCTGTTGCTTATACCACTCCAGCTGCGGGGAACCCAACATGGTGCGGTTAGTATCGGTAACGGTAGCACCGGTTGTTCCCGCCTGTATTTCGCGGCCCTCCAGGCGCGAGTCGAGCATAATTAAATCGGCCAGGTTGCCCATAGGTATTACCCGGTGTATAGTATCTACACTATTGTGCACATTGCGTATAGGCATCCATTCAAAATAGGTAGTGCGCGAATCCTCTTTGCGGTCGGGCCAGTAACCTTCTACACTATCGGTATGGTTTTGTGCGCCGCCGTTCCAGCTATCGTTGGCGCTTTCGTGATCATCCCACACTGTAAAGAAAGGATACTGCTGGTGGATAGTTCTCAGGTCCGGGTCCAGTTTATAAAACGAATGGCGCTGGCGGTAATCGGCCTTTGTCCAAATTTCTTTATAAGGCTCCTGCAAACGGCTAGAATCTACGCCGGGCGTAAAATCATCAGGGCCGTATTCGTAATAATAATCGCCTAAGTGTATTACAGCATCTACATCATTCTTCTTTGCTATATCGTTATACACGTTAAAAAATCCATCCTGGTAGTTGCTACATGCTACTACTGCAAAGCGCAGGTTGGCAACGTTCCCCGCAGGCATAGTGCGCGTGCGGCCCTTTATAGAATAAACCCCATTGTTGCTAAAGCGGTAGTAGTACCAGGTGTTTTCCTGCAGGCCTGTTACATCCACTTTTACAGTAAAATCGCTGCTGCTATCGGTAGTTACCGAGCCCGAATTTACAAGCGATGCGAACGTAGTATCTGTGGCAATCTCCCACCCCACTGTCTCGGTGGCATTTTCAGTAGTAATGCGGGTCCAGATAATAACGCGGTCGGTTAGCGGGTCACCACTGGCTACACCATGAAAAAACGGCGCCAGTGCCAGGTCTACATTTGAGCGAGAGGGAGATAAAGGACCTTGTGCATTGACAAGGGCAGCAGCTAAAACAAATAACAGGAGTAATCCTTTTTTCATAAGCGGATGATTTTTGAGAACCTAAATGTATACCGAAAATTTTATCATTTCTAAATCGGTTTATATTCGGGTAGTGATTTAATAAACACTTAGCAAAATGATAATAATAGCAGAGAGCGGCTCTACCAAAACCAACTGGCTTACAGAGGGTAGGGAATTGCATGAAACCATTGGTTTTAACCCTTTGTTTTTTAGCAGCGATGATATCTATAACGAGATGGAAAAACACCCGTGGCTGGTAAACCTGCGCAATAAAATAACCGGCGTTTACTTCTATGGCGCCAGCTGCAGCAGCGACGACAGGAAGCAAACAGTACGCGTAGCCATGGAGAAGTTTTTCGATACGGCTAACGATATACGGGTAGACCATGATATGAACGCTGCTGCCTTTGCTACCTGCGGTGGCAAGGCGGGCATAGCCTGCATATTAGGCACAGGCAGTAACTCATGCGTATATGATGGAGAACGCGTGCTTGAAGATGGACCTACGCTTGGACTGGGCTACATTTTGGGCGATGAAGGCAGTGGGGCATGGTTTGGTAAAAAATTGCTGGCAAGATTTCTTTATAAAGAATTACCGGAAGCAACCAGCAAAATGCTGCGCGATGATTATGGTGCCGAGAAAAATAAAATCTATGACTCGGTGTATAAAAAGCCCCACGCCAATGTTTACTTAGCAAGCTTTGCTAAAGTATTGACCGATAGCCCCGATAAAGAATACATGCAGCAACTGGCCGAAGAAGGCTTTACCGAATTCTTTTTGCACAACATCTTGTGCTATAAAAACTACCAGCAATACCCTATCCACTTTGTAGGTTCTATTGCATTTCATTTTAGAAATGAACTGGAGAAAGTGGCTGCTAAGCATGGTTGCCGCTTGGGCATAGTAGATAAGAACCCGGTGTTCAGATTGCTGGATTATCATTTGACACCTGCAAGCAAATAAAAACGCCCCGCAGATCTGCGAGGCGTTGCGCTCCTTTGTTGGTGCGTGTGTATGTTATTTGTATTGTCTAATTACGAAGTACTTGCTACTACTAAGCTGCGCGCAGCTTGCTTATGCGTGTGTTATCGCCCAGTTTTTCTTCTACAAATTCGCGGGTAACTACAAACTCTTTAATGTTAGCCTGCGATGGCAGCTCGAACATAGCATCGGTCATCAGCGCTTCGCAGATAGAGCGAAGGCCACGGGCGCCCAGTTTATAGTCAAGCGCTTTTTGCACGATAAAATCGATAGCATCATCTTCAAACGATAGTGCAATACCATCTGCCTTAAATATCTTCTTGTATTGTTTCAGCAGGGCGTTTTTAGGCTCGGTAAGGATAGATGCAAGCGCTGGCTTATCCAGTGGATCTAAGTGCACCAAAACCGGCACACGGCCAATCAATTCCGGTATTAAACCAAAGGTGCGCATATCCATAGGCGATATGTATTGCAGGAAGTTGTCCTTATCTACATTCTCCTTGTCCTTTCCTTTCTTAAAACCAACTTTGCTTTGGTTCATACGGCTGGCAATAATGCGCTCAATACCTTCAAAGGCACCACCGCATATAAACAGGATGTTGCTGGTATCAACCTTCACCAGTTTCTGCTCAGGGTGTTTACGTCCGCCTTGTGGCGGCACCAATACCTCGCTACCTTCCAGCAACTTAAGCATAGCCTGCTGCACACCTTCGCCGCTCACATCACGGGTTATAGATGGGTTATCGCCTTTGCGGGCAATTTTATCAATCTCATCTATATAAATAATGCCATGCTGTGCAGCGGTAACATCATAGTTACATACCTGCAACAAGCGGCTTAGTATACTTTCCACATCCTCACCCACATAGCCAGCCTCGGTAAATACAGTAGCATCTACTATGGCAAAAGGCACGTTAAGGAATTTGGCTATGCTGCGGGCAAGTAATGTTTTGCCTGTACCGGTAGGGCCTACCATTAATATATTGCTCTTTTCAATTTCCACTTCATCGCTCTTGGTTTGGTTAAGGCGCTTGTAGTGGTTGTAAACAGCTACGGCTATAAATTTCTTGGCTTCGTCCTGTCCTATCACATAACCATCCAGGAACTTCTTAATGTCCTGTGGCTTTACAGAGTTAGGCAGGTTGAACTGAAACTTCTTGTGTTTCTGAAACAACTCTTCATCTATTATCTGCTGGGCCTGGTTTACACAGTTTTCGCAAATGTGTCCTTCAATTCCAGAGATCAGTATCTGCGTTTCGCGTTTTTTGCGGCCGCAAAACGAGCACTGTGGTTCGGTTTCCTTTTTCATTTTTGGTAGTTCTATATTTAAATTTGGGGGTTAAGGGGTTTATCCACATACAAACGTTCGTGTCCTTAGCCTCGTCCTAAAACGAGGACTAAAGATACAAATGTTTTACGGTTGGTAGCGTAATACAACCACAAGTTACAAGAGGTTTCTTGTAGTTTATTTGGTATAGAATGTAAAGGGGAGTATTTCTAATCCTTTTTAGGGGTGCGCACCAAAACTTCGTCAATCATGCCGTAGTCTTTTGCTTCCTGTGCGCGCATCCAGTAGTCGCGGTCGCTATCGCGCGATACCTGCTCTATTGGCTTGCCGCTATGCTCAGATATTATCTGGTAAAGTTCTTCCTTTATTTTGCGTATCTCGTTTACCGAAATTTCGATTTCGCTGGCTTTGCCGCCTATGCCGCCCAGTGGCTGGTGAATCATTACACGGGCATGTTTAAGGGCTGTGCGCTTGCCTTTTTCGCCGGCGCAAAGCAATACTGCTGCCATAGAGGCCGCCATACCTGTACAAATAGTAGCTACATCCATATTTACATACTGCATAGTATCGTAAATACCCATGCCTGAGTAAACCTCGCCGCCGGGGCTGTGGATATAAATCTGCACATCGCTGCGTGCATCGCTGCTCTCCAGAAACAAAAGCTGCGCCTGTATAATAGCCGCGATATAATCATCTATAGGCGTTCCTAAGAAAATGATACGGTCCATCATCAGTCGCGAAAACACATCCACCTCGCGAAAAGGCATTTGTCTTTCTTCAATTACCGTGCGCGTAAGGTTTTGTACTCCGCTGTGGGCGCTATATACTTTTTTGGTGTAGTTCTCTAAGTGCATGCTGCT
>DATGXP010000599.1:0-13564 GCA_035298845.1 Chitinophagales bacterium | reverse complement strand
CCAACTACTTTCATTTTATCCGCACGGGTATTGTAGGTAGTCAGAAAAAAATCTTTTATTTCTTCCGATGGGGCTATAATGAAATCAGCTCGGTCGCATATCTCTTTTTCCTGCATCTTAACCCGCTGCACGGCTTCTGTGTCGGTATTAAAATGCGATTGTTCAAAGTATTTGCTGGTGTGTGCGTCAAACACAATTTTAATGCCTTTAAAAAGTTTTGTTTGCAAAGCCCAACGGGCATTGTTAAACTGGTGAACATAAATCAAATCGGGGTTAAAAAGTTTAATAGCAGCATAATCGCCCACAAAAGAGACAAAACGTTTTGCCGCATTGGGTTCCCACGTTTCGCGCTCTATCTTAATGTGCTTGATGCCGTCGGCAGTGCCTTGCCAATCGCAAATGTGCAATATGTTGTGCCCAAAGGATTTAAGATACGCCGCCATTTGACCTGGCCTGGTGCTTTCGCCATACCCCGATTGCTTAAAATTTGATACAATACAAATGTTCATCTATGTGCTTTTGCGAGATTGGCCTGCGGTAAACGTAGCTATTCTCTTCTTTAATTTAATTATCTGCTCAAACACCTGCATATATCCGTTTTTTAGCAACATTAACTCATGCATCTCGCCCTTAAGGGCGTAAAACTTAAGCACTTCGTCGTTCCCTTCCTGGCTAAGTTTAAACTGTATCTGCGGGTAGTATTTAATGAGCTGCTTTACTAGGTGTAGGTATTTATCTGCCCATAACGGCAAGCGCAAGCCTTGCCCTGGTGCGGTATTGTGCGTTTCGGTGTAAGTGTACGCATGTAGGTATAAGCGCATCCGCCCAAATCCAAAATTCAATTTTTTTAAATAAGCCCAGTTCATTCGCCCCTCTGTCATTAAATGTTTAAAGGTAAGCTGAGGGCTCCAGGCAATATAATAGCCAAAATAACCCGCTACCCGGCTCAGCTCAATATCTTCGCCGCTAATCAGCTGGTTTTCTTTGCGCCCGGTAAGCAGGCTTTCAAATTGAACCTGTTGCAGTTGGTCAAATAAAATTCGTCTTATAATGGTGCCGGCCCCATATACTGCATTTACCCTTTCAATTCCACTTGTCACTGATCCTTGTGGGCCTACAGCAAAGCTGCCCTGGTATTTATCAAACCACACAGGCCGGGCTTTTTCAAATACCGGTTCACCTTTACCGCCTAAAATCATTATTTCAGGATGTTGGTTTAAAATATCCGATGCATTTTGTATGTAATTTTCGTCTAGCCAGTTGTCATCATCACAATACAGCAGCTTGTCAAATTGGGCTATACTAAATCCTTTTTTGCGGGCGTATATCAATCCCGGTTGGCTTTCACTTACTATTTTATACTTATCGCTGGTCAGGTTTTGTTGTAATATGTCGCACGCCAGTGCGGCCGTATTATCAGTAGATGCATTATCCACTATCACAATCTCCCAGTCTAAATCTTTAGTTTGCTGCTGCAGCAAATGTTGCAGCGTTTCTGGCAGGCGCTTCGCACTATTATAACAACATATAATTACTGATATCCCCGTTTTCATTTCATCCTTAATTTAACAATAGCTCTATCCTGTATTTTGCGTAATTAACCCAGTGCTTATTGGTTTTATAAAATGCGCAAAGCTGCTGGAGCAATTCCTTTCGGGTATTTCTAACCGCGGCAGCCGTTGCTCCATCGGTTACAATTTCCGCAACACAATTTATAGCTTTAAACCGGTTTAGTAGTTGGGCCTCTTCTTTTAAGCTGCCCCAAACACCCGTGCTATGCACGCGGTACGTGCAGGTAAACTCATTCAAAAAATGGATACTGCCAAACTTGGTGTTAAGTATATGAATAATCCAGTCGGCAAAAGGGCTTTTGTAGTACGAAGGATGAAAAAACGAATCGGAAATATTATTGCGCATTACAACCGAGCAGGTAGGTATAAAATTATTCTTACCCAATTCGCTGGCTGGGTAAATACCCGTAGTATGATGGGCATATTCCGGGTAGCCATTTTCTCCGCTCTCATATTTTATTATTGCATTGGTGGCCGAGATAGAACACTGAGGGTTAGCCCTTAGAATAGTAACCTGTTTTTGCATTTTTTTTTCGTCTGTCCAAAAATCATCTCCTTCCAGCAGCGCTATATATTTACCCCTGCACAATTTAAGTGCACGTTCCCAATTGCGCAGCATACCCATATTGGCAGGGGCGGGGTATACCTTTATCTTTTCAGGAAACCGTTCGGCGTAAGCCTGAATAATGGCCGGAGTCTGGTCCGTAGAGCTGTCATCGCAGATAACCAGCTCTATTGTAAAGTCGCATAGTTGCATCAGGGCGCCCTCTATTGCCTGCGCAATGTATTTTTCCTGGTTATAAGTAATAACGCAAACACTTACTTCCGGTATTATAGCCCCCCCAGTTTTATTTAAAGACATTAATTGCTTAGCCTTGTTTGTTGTAAAAGTAAAAAAACAGAGGTCTTATTGAAGCCGCTTGTTTATATAAGCTATGCACGCTGGCCATTGCCGGTAGCCGCGTTTTGAATCACGCTCAAAAAAGATACCTTCGGGCTTATTGCAAATGATAATTGTAAAAATATTTCAGGGGCTTGGCAATCAGCTGTTTCAGTACGCCTACAGCCGCGCTTTAGCGCTTAACAGAGGCTGCATGGTTAAGCTGGATAATACCTACTACAACCAGTATTCTGAAATTATACTACACGGTTATAAGGTAAAACGGCAGTATGGGTTAGACCGTTTTAATATTAAAATGGAGCTTGCCACCCAGGCCGAAATTGACCATGTAAAAAACTATACCGGCAACAACCGCATCAGCAGGTATATTAACCGTAAATTAAACGAACAGGCGCCCTATTATAAAAAAAGGGAAGTAAAGGAACTGGATACCGTGTTCGACAAAAATCTATTGCAGGTTAGTAACAATAGTTATGTGCAAGGTTATTTTGCCAGCGAAATGTATTTTAAAAACCACCGGGAAACTCTTTTAAACGAGTTAACTCTACGGAGCCCACTAAGTGAACAAAACGCAGCTACCATTCAGCGCATGCGCGACACGGACTCCGTTTGTGTCAGCATCAGGCGGGCTGATTTTTTAGTGCACCCCTTGCACAATGTTTGTACCGACCAGTATTACCAGGATGGGCTTAATGCCATGGGCGAGCTGGTTAAAAATATGCGGGTATTTATTTTTTCGGATGATAACGAGTATGTGTCCAAAAACTTTCACATCCCCTTTAGTCACGAATTTGTAACACATAACCATCCCGATTTTTATGAGGACCTTCGGCTGATGACCAATTGCAAACATCACGTAATACCCAATTCTACCTTCTCGTGGTGGGGGGCCTGGCTTTCGCAATACCCAGGCAAAAAAGTGATTGCCCCAAGGATATGGCTCAACAGCAATACTATAGATTACTCTACAGTATTGCCCCAAGAATGGATTAAGATTGAAAATAAATTTTGATAAGCCAGATGGATAAGAAAATATTAATTGTATCAGACAACGTAGAGCTTACTAATGCTTTCAGCAAGCTGGTTGCAAGCTTTCATAACCTCGATATTACATATTCTTATTCTTACAACAACCCGGGCTTTGCCAATAGCGCTAATCTGCAGGTTACTGCCGAGGCTGTACATGTAAAAGAGCAGTGGCGCGATATAGTGCACCGGTACGATTTGGTTATATCTTTGCACTGTAAACAACTATTTCCGGCAGAGCTGGTAGCCAATGTTCGCTGTGTTAATGTGCATCCCGGGTTTAATCCTTATAACAGGGGGTGGTTTCCGCAGGTATTTTCTATACTAAATGGTTATAAGGCAGGAGCCACTATTCACGAAATTGATGAACAACTCGATCATGGTGCCATTATAGCACAGCGTGAAATTGTTATTGAAAAGTGGGACACATCGCTTACCGCCTACGAAAAAATACAGCAGCTTGAAATTGAATTATTGCGCGAAAACCTTGAAAGCATAATTGCGGGTACTTACAAAGCCGTGCAGCCTGAAGAGGAGGGGAACGTAAATCTGAAGAAAGACTTTAATAACCTCTGTGCCATAGACCTGCAAAAGCAAACTACATTAGGCGAGGCTATTGACTACTTAAGAGCAATGACACATGGTAACTATAACAACGCTTATTTTATTGATCCGCAAACCGGTGTTAAGGTCTTTGTAAAAATAACTTTGGAAATAGCCCCGGAAAAGTAAGCCGCTACTGATTTTATTTTTTTCCTTTCGATGCAAAAATGCCACGTATCAAAGGCCCTACTAAAGGTAAACGATATATGATGCGCCCAACAAACCTAAGCAGGCGGTATTCATTCCGATGGTGTTGTGCAAACAAATAGTTGTAATCAACCTCAAGTTTGTTTTTGTTCTTTTCAGTAATCTCAATCGCTATTTTAGTATCCAGCAATGAGCGTACCAACTGTCGTGTATGGGTGTAGTCGTGGCCCTTATATGTTTCCACCAGTTCCATCAGTGCCTTTTCAAACTTTTGTGTTTGCAGGGTCCAGGTCATTCCCTTAGCAGTTTCGTAGGCGTTAGCCTGTAATTTTGCAAGCAGTGCGCGGTCATCGCGCAGTTTTATAACAGCCTTGCGGGCAGCATCAGTATCGCGTATGGGAATAACTATAGAGTTAACATCCGGGAGCGAGTATTCTTCGTGCCCCGTAAAATCTGTAGTAATAATAGTACCTCCGCAAGCCATCATTTCTACGTTGGGCAGGCAAAAGGCTTCAATCTCCGACATTTTTAACAGCACGTCGCACTGGGCATAAAGCTCTGCCAGTTCCTCGGTAGTGCAGTTGAATATTACACGGTCATACTTCCAGGCCGGGTCTACATAAGTGCCGCGTGCCTTAAACCATACTTCAATACCATCAAGTCCTTCTACCGCTTTAAAAGAGTCGGCTACTCTTCTAAACCAAACTTCGCCGGGGCCTTCTATCAGCACGCGTAATTTTCTGTCGGGGTTGGCTATGCGTTTCGATGGGTTAAATACAGTTTCATGAAAACCGCTCGGCGCAAGGCCAATGTGCTTATTACCTTCTTTATGTAATACATTTTTCCACCATCTGGGCACGGTTATAATGCCAATATCCGGAAATTTATAAGTAAGGTCGCAAAAGCGGATCTTGAACGAGTTAGCATCTTCATAAAAGCGCCGCTCATCGTCTTGCGTAAAATAAAAATAGTAGTTAGCATCAAATAGAAAGATATCGTAAAAGGTCTCCCACCAGGTAGCAATCATTACATCAAAATGAATGGTGCTGAAGTCGATGTCATTCCAATCCAGGTGTTTCAATCCAAACTCCGGAAACCAAATTTCGTCTCTGCCCTTTACGTATTCGCGGTATATAATTACAACATCGTGGCCGCTGTTTTGTAGGCGGCATGCATGTTCATATACCGAAATCTGCCCTCCGCCAATTATATTTTGCGGCAACACAAATGCAATCTTCATATTCCAAACAGGTTTACCCGTAGCTGATTTAATAGTTCAAGTATATATTTTCTTTTGTTGGCCGGGTGCTTAAAAATGCGGACATAGTTATATAGCAGCAAATAGAATAAGCGTGTTTTACTATAGTTTTTTTTCAGCACACTTACTCGTTCCATCAGCCGCGCATTCAACTGTGCTGCATTGCCCGATATGCCATAAGGTTCAAATATGGAAACTAATATGTCGTTGAATTTAAACCGGTATTTTTTTTGTGCATGTGCGTAGGTGAACCACTCAAAATCGGCAGATAGTTTATGGTTGATATCGTAAGGCCTTTCTTTTAGCAACGCCACTTTTGTAAATGCCGTCTGGTGGTGTACGGTATCTAAAAATAAAGTTATATCGCTTACAAAATCAATACCGTGTATGTACCCCCAAAGGTTACGGTCATCAAATACCAGCATTTTCCCATAAAACACATCAATGCCCACAGGGTCTGCTGTAATAAGTTCGTTTATCCTTTCAAGTTCATATTCCGAAATAAGCAGGTCTCCCGCATTCAAAAAGAAAACATAATCGCCGGTGGCATGCGCCACTCCTTTATTCATAGCATCATAAATACCTTTGTCGGGCTCGCTTATTACAATAGCAATTTTATCCCTGTACTTATTTACAATCTCAAGTGTTTTGTCTGTAGATACTGCATCTATCAAAATGTACTCAATGTTGCTATGCGTTTGCTCTACCACACTACGTATTGTTTTCTCAATAGTGGCTTCTGCGTTTCGGCAAACCGTAACTATGCTGAATTTTAAATTACCCATGCGCTTTCAAAAAATCTTCATACGCCAGTTGTATTCCCTGCTCCAGCATAGTAGCCGGTTTCCAGCCCAGGTTAAATAATCCGTTGCTATCCATTAATTTTCGCGGTGTGCCATCTGGCTTAGTACTATCAAATTCAATAGAGCCCTCATAGCCAATTACTTTCTTTACCAGTAAGGCCAGGTCGCTGATACTTATTTCCTGCCCGCTGCCAATATTTAAAAACAGTTGTTCGTTATAGTTCATCATCATATACACACTGGCATCTGCCAGGTCATCTACATACATAAATTCGCGGAGTGGCGTACCGGTGCCCCATATCTCCACTGCAGGTTTATTCTGCAACTTTGCTTCATGAAACTTGCGTATCAGACCTGGTATTACATGCGAATTGTTAGGGTGGTAATTATCCTTTGGGCCATATAGGTTAGTAGGCATAGCCGAAATAAAATTGCAACCATATTGCAGGCGATACGATTCGCACATTTTGATACCGGTAATTTTAGCAATGGCATAGGGCTCATTAGTTGGCTCCAGGTAGCCGCTAAGCAGGTATTCTTCTTTTAAAGGCTGCGGCGCCAGTTTGGGGTAAATACACGATGAACCCAGAAACAACAATTTTTTTACCCCAGCCACATAGCTTTCATGAATAACGTTGGTTTGTATCATCAGGTTATCGTATAAAAATTCGGCGCGGTAAGTGTTGTTGGCTAATATGCCGCCTACTTTAGCTGCTGCCAAAAAAACATACTCCGGTTTTTCCTGCTCAAAAAACGCGCTTACGGCCTGTTGGTTGCGCAAGTCTAATTCTTTAGAACTTCTTGTTACCAGGTTACCATACCCCAGCGCCTGTAGTTTGCGCACAATAGCAGAACCCACCATGCCGTTATGGCCGGCTACATATATTTTCGAATCGGGCAAAATCATCAAAATCCTTTTTTAATAAAGTACAACAATTAATGCGTATCAGGTTCAGAAAGCTTTTTGCACTCTTCTATAAACCTGTTTATGTCAAAAAAATACTGCTCTACCAGCTGTAATTTGTCATCAGCAAAATTCCACCATTTTATTTGTTGCAGTTTGCTGATAGTAGCCTCATCAAATCTGTATTTAGCTACGCGGGCAGGCACGCCTACTGCCACTGCATAAGGTGGAATGTCCTGGCTTACCACAGCGCCTGCACCTATTACGGCCCCATCTCCAACGGTTACACCATCCAGTATGGTGGCATTCATACCTATAAACACATCGTTGCCTATTATCGTTTTCTTTCGTTCTTCTATTTTATTTATAGCAGTTAGCGATACGCCATTTTGCTTGCCGGTAGAATAAAACATAGGTGAGGTAGATACTCCATTAGTAGGATGTATGCCCCAGCCGCAAATGAAGTTAGGGCCTATAGAACAAAATTTTCCAATCTCCGAAAAAGAGATTTTTGAATTAGTTGCAACATATGTGTAGTCGCCTATCTTGCTATCGGTACATTTATAAACAGGGTATAGCCATGTGTTTTTGCCCAGCGATGAATTAGCGAGCGTGTTCTCAATGGCATGAAAACTCAGCTGTTTGTTTTCCAGGGTGTTTAGCTCCGGAAAAGCAAACTTTAAAATGTTGCGTAGCCTGTATCTGATACTTTCTTTTAACCTGTTTATCATTTGTTGCGCGCCATCAGCGATTTGGGTTCCACTTGTTCTTTACTTCTTTAAAGCTTCTTTATAAGTAATCCACGGAAAAACATCTAATACACCTGCTTCGCTTGCATTGTAAATGCGCACGCCTTTATCTTTGGCAAATACATTTACCTCTTTGTATTGCCTGAATTTTTCATTCACTGCGCTTAACCACCAGTTGTAGTAAAGCAGGTGGTTTTGCTCTAAGCCTTCCATCTCAACATTTTCTTTAGCGTAAAAATGTGTCTGCTCTTTATACATAAAATTCGTCAACCAGTCATGGTCGGCACCCAGTAGGTATATATCTTTAAACCCCATGTAAATAGCCAACTGTATACATAAAACCAATACATTTTGTACCCCGTTTACTGTTTGGGTGGGGTCAAATTTATAAGCTGCGTCTTTATAGAAAGGCAAACCTAAGTCCAGAAAATAAACTTTCTCATCCTTTAATAATGTATGTACACCCGTATTTTTTAACTGAATTGGAAGGAAAAAGGAAATACCAAGATTTTTTGATTTGGATGCGAAATCCTCCCACCATTTTAAAACAGAGGGAACTTCTATCCGATAGAACCCCGGATCGGCAAATACATAAAAATTCGGACTTATGATATTAATCTGATCGTGCTGGTAAAAGCTGTTTACAACAAATACTTGCTCATTGGCAAGTTGAGTTAAATCATGTTTTAATAAAGATGGCCCCGTGCCTAGTATAAAACATTTTTGGCCGGTATTTTTTTCTTTAAATATCCTATTGCGGCTTAATTCCTGTTTGTCGCTGGCTGCATAAGCAATTTGTCTTCTAAAATGGTCTTGGGCCTTTTGTAAATAAAAAATGCACTTACCCGCAAGGCTAAAAAAGAATCCATAGATTTTTAAAAAAAACATATTTACAATATTTAAAACATTTTTGACATTGCAGATAACAGTAAATAAAACAATAATAGTGCTTTGCCTGTTAAGTCTATCTCTAAGAGGCGTTTATTCCGATATGTGACGCACTATGCAAAATGCTTCGGCAAAATGGCATCCGGTACTGATGCCCCAGCGCTGGGCAACAACCTTAAGAGCCTGCGGAGAACGGGGATGCGGGTATGCACGCTTCTCAAATTCATAGCTTTCCATGCCTTTTACCTTTGCCGCTATGTTGTCTTCTGAAACTGAGATGAAAAAATTCGGAATAAAATGCCGGGGATCTGTTGATGCTCTCCATTCTGTGCCCGAAGGGGTTTCGAAGGTAATAATGGTCTTAACCTTTTCTTCGGCCATTGGGCGGCATGCCGTAACTACGGCTTCGAAGGTGCGCTGGTGATCGATATTTACATCGCCCCCGTGGTGCGTGAAAATTACTTCTGGTTGAAATGTGCCTTTTTCTTTTTCAATTACTTTAATAAGATCCAGCAAAGCCACGGTATCAAACCGGTTATCGGCAAAATCATAAATGCTTACAGAAGCATATCCTATTGCAGCCTGGGCCATCTTTATATTACTTCTGTGAATCTTCAGCTCTTGTTGCCATTTTTCGGTATCCCTTACATCAGACCGGGAGGTAATTCCCTCTCCTAATATTACTACATGCGCTATAACTCCAAACTCGTGTATAAGCCTGTGCATACTGGCGCCTAATCCAAGCAACTCATCATCAGGATGCGCTACCACCAACATAACACGCTTACTTCTTAAATATTCTAACATGTGCATTCAGGGTTTGATCGTTTTCTATTGAAGCCTTACTGAACTCCAGTCTTAAGTTCTCGGTTTCTAAAAAAGCTTTTGGGTATCCATCCGCATCCAACATACGGATATAATCATAAACTTCCTCAATCGTGCTTAGCTTTTTTATATCACTTTCCTCTGGTTTTCTGCGTTTAAATACTACGGGTTCTCCCTCTTGGGCTACAGGTACGGGCCTTTTTTCAATTATCTCTAATATCATTGATTTTATCACACCTGTCGATCGAATGAATATTTCTTCCGATGTGCCTTCAAGCGTTAAGGGTGCTTTTAGGTAAACTGGCCCTGTATCTATCCCCTGCGCTACACGTATTGCTGAGATTTTTGTTTCCTTGTGTCCTCGGGTAATCAGGTTTTGTAAAGGACTACCTCCTCTTCCATAAGGCAGGTCTGTCATGTGAAAAACGATGCATTCAAATTTCAAGTAAACCGACTCTGGGATAATATGCGACCAATGAGGGATAAAAATGAGGTCTGGTTTTATTTCGCTAAGGTTTGCTTCTGTAAAACTTTCCTTATCGCGAAAGCGCAGCCACCGGTGTGGGGTTTCGTTTTTCAACTCTTCCAACAGCGTATCATGCCATGGCTTATCTGTTACCAGCAAGAAAGTTTTTATAACATTTCCCATGTAAGTGGGGTTCCCGCTTTAATATCTTTACGGGCGGTTTTGCCTAATACAATTTCATAAAATTTTGGCTGCAATCCGTCACCTGGCCTTATTACCCGTACATTATCGCTGGTAAACAGATCGCCGGCTTTTATATCGGTGGTTACATATAAAGAGCGTTTAAAACGAAGGCTTTTTTTCTCAGCCTCCTGCACACCATAGTATATCTGCCCCAATGAAAGGAATGCCCGCTCGCTTTCTACAACCAGATTTTTTAACTCGTCAGGCTCAATCGAAAAGGCACTATCTACACCACCATCGGCTCTGCTTATTGTAAAATGTTTTTCAATAACCCTGGCACCTAAAGCAACAGAGGCTATCCCCGCTCCTATGCCCATAGTATGGTCAGATAGTCCTACATGACAATTGAACAATTTAGACATATGCGGTATGGTAATCAAATGCGAATTCTCAGGGGTTGCCGGATATGTGCTCGTACATTTAAGCAGAACAAGATCCTTACAGCCAGCTCCGCGAATTGTCCTTACAGCTTCATCCAAATCGGCTATGGTTGCTAAACCTGTCGACATTATTACGGGTTTTCCCGTAGAGGCTACCTTTTTAAGAAGCGGCCAATCTGTGTTTTCAAAAGAGGCTATTTTGTAAGCAGATACATTCAGGCTCTCTAAAAAATCAACCGCAGTTTCATCAAACGGGGTACTGAAAATTTCCAGACCATGTTTTTTTGCTCTTTCAAACAAGGGTTTGTGCCATTCCCAGGGGGTGTGGGCTTCTTTATACAAATCGTAAAGGTTGCGCCCTTTCCATAAAGAAGCGGGGTCATTTATTTCAAACAACCCGCCGGCTGCATTAATTGTCATGGTCTCCGGGGTGTATGTCTGTAGTTTTACCGCATGAGCGCCACTGGCGGCGGCGGCATCAATTATAGACATAGCCCTTTCAAGCGATTGATTGTGATTGCCCGACATTTCAGCAATTACAAAAGGCTTAAAGGCATCGCCTATCGTTATGTTTCCTATTTTGATATTTGCAAGCATGGTTCAATATTACCTTGGCTATATTAGCAACTATAGCTGAATTGTATACATAAAATAATCTTGTCCATTTATTTTTTTCACATCCTCCATTTTAAACCCCAGGTTTATAAAAATAGTTTGCGATGGTAGGTTTTCTTTTTTTACTAATGCCGTTACCTTTTTATCTTTTAGCAAAGGAAGGCTAAGGCTCAGGAGAATGCGCCCTATTCCTTTATTTCTGAATTCTTTATCTATCGAATAGTCAATAGTCCATTCATTTTCAACTAAATCATAGCGTATTTGTCCTACAGGCATTCCGTCTTTTTCAAGTATGTACAGCAGGCTATTTAAACTGTTGGTTTTTTTGGCAAGCCACAAAAGATGCTCTTCCCATTTTATTTCGGCCGAATTTACCGACATTTCCCGCACCAATGGTTCGTTGGCCCATCCAAATAACAGGGCCGCATCTGCAAGTGTTGCTTTTCTTAAAGTATAGGGCTCTTGCATCTTATTTTATAAAATTAACTGTGTAAATAGATGATTAAGGTTGTAAGGCGCATTAAGAGGATTGGCCGGCTTATTTATTTCTTCTGTCAAATTAAACAAACTACCATCTTGATCAAATCCGGTTGTTTCTATAGCTCTTAAATCTCCCAGGCCTATAGCACGTTTTTCACCAATAAATCCATTGTATATGTTTAATTGGTTACTGGTGTAGTAGCCGGTAAAACAGGTAATCCTTCTGCTATAGCATTCCAGCAAAATTGTACTGGCTGATACAAGGGCATAATCACAGCTATCCATCAATTCAACCAAAGCCGCAGCCTGCATATTGCTTTTTGTTACAAGCTGTTTATTTGTTTCGTTTGCTATCTTTTCCATTCTATGCAAATGTTCGCTTGTATAAGCAACAGGCGCAAGAAAATAAATAGTGTTAAACAAACTACTCCGCATGGCGCTTTCAAGTAATTTAGGCGTAAGGTCGTAAGTGTCAGTTCCTCCTAAATTCAAAAACAGCGAGCGCCCTGTTCTCTTATTTGTAAAAGGCCTGAAAAAATCTTTACGAAGCAAAGCGTAGTCTAAACCAAGAAAATACTTTGTGTAAGGTTCTCCTTTATATTTTGCGCTATCCAACCCTGGGGCGTGGTTAATAACGGCATCTGCAAAAAAATAGTTTTCGGCAAAGTCGTCTATGCAAACAAGCTTTACGCCGGTATTTTTTACTGCCTGTTGGTACAGGGGGCCAAACCAATACCCGTCTAACACAACTATGTCAATGCCGCTGAGGTAATCTGCAATATCAAAGGGCACTTCTTCATTGTTTTTTTTAAAAGCTGGCAGCGTATAGTGTTCAAACAGGGGCAATTCAATTAGTTCAGCACAATAGTTTTTAACCGTTTGTGCTAACTGTGCGCTGGGTGCGCAAATGGCAAAAACAATTTCAAATTTATCTTTCAAAATATCAGCTAATGCCAATAAGCGATAAACGTGACCATAACCGATAATGTCATTGCCATCTCCTCTTAACAGTATTTTCATGTGCAAATTCTAATTGCTGTGCTGTATTGGTTTTGGCTCTATTAAAGAAACTTCCTGAAAACAGCTTTAGCCGGTTCTCCCACAAGATGTTTTTCAAAACCATCAGTTAAAGCCTGCGAATAAACTTTAAGGGTTTCATCAAAAGCCTGTATAAGGTAATCGATATCTGATTTGGTATGGCTAAAACATGGCACAAACACACCTTGGAATAAAACACCCCGCTTTATCATTTCCTGCAAAGCCAGTGTTCTGAATCCTTGAGAAACTTCTTTGTTGCCATTTTTAAAAACAAACACAGGCATCCAATCGCAGGGGGCAAGTTCTATATGCTGCTGCAAATTATGGGCAGCTATCACTTGGCGGCAGGCTGTATTTAAATAGGCTCCAATTGAATGAGTATGCTTTATTACATCTTTGTTAATAAACTCGTCTATAGTAGCTAGGCCTGCTGCTATTCCATGTGTTTCGCCACCGTGCGTGGTCGAAATAAGAAAAACCTTTTCCGCGCCTGTATTTCTTATGCCACCCAATTCCATTACTTCTTTTTTGCCGGTAAGGGCACAAAAAGAAAAGCCATTTGCTATACCCTTTCCCCAGGTAGCCATGTCAGGTTCAACCCCATATTTTTTTATCGAACCCGGAAAATCAGTTTTAAACCCCGTAATCATTTCATCTGCTATGTATA
>DATGXP010000598.1:0-4943 GCA_035298845.1 Chitinophagales bacterium | reverse complement strand
AACAGCTCAGCAGCGAGCCTACCAGCCCCGCCCCTACTATGGTGATATTCTTTTGCATGGGGCGAAACTATGAACAAAGTTTATTTCGCAGCACTGATTTTTATCAAAGTATTCTTTTGCTTTGCAATTATGAAAGCTACTATTCCCTATATATTGTTTATTCTGGCAATTGCGGGTTGTAATAATAAAACAACAACACATGAAACAGCGGTGGCCGCTGCTATAATACAAAAGCCTATAGACACAGCGGCTTTCCTGGCATTATTCCCCATAATAAAATCGGATACTGTTTTTTTAACAACTGAAGACAGCGCACTTAGAGCAAGTGAGTTTTTAACCGGTAAACTGATTGACAGAGCTTATGTAGGTCTTTTTTCAAAATTCAGCACCGAAGGAAAACACTATTCCTACTTTGAAACCAATGAGGAGTCTACCGGAGCTTATGCCATTGGCAAGTTTGATATTGGAGAATATACAGCGCTGATAGTAAGGCATCCCGGCATGTACTCTTCTACCTGCATTACTGTTTTCTTTTACGATAAACAAAAGCGTGAATTGCACGACTCCCATTATTGGATTGCTGAAAGCTGGGGCGATGCCGGCGATTATCTTGCGTTTAATTCGATACTAAGACAGATTCGCGACTCGGTATATATTGTAGAGATTTACAAATACGAAAACGGACCAGACGAGAGCGATACCAGCGGATACAAATATATTAACCTGGATTCTACCCTGGTTTATAAACTTGAAAACACGGAATTGGATTTTATTGCAGCTACCGAAAACAAGCGCTGGACAGATGAACCTATGAAACCAGAAGAGGAATCCAAAAATGATTGAACAATTTTACATTCGCACCATAAATTACTACTATGACACTGGAAGAAAAAATCAACGCTGACCTTAAAACTGCTATGCTTGCCCGCGATGAAGCGACTACGCGCGCGCTTAGAGGAATTAAAAGCGGAATTATTATCGCTAAAACCGAAAAAGGCGCTAATGGCGTAATTACGCCGGAGAAAGAAGTGCAAATGCTGCAAAAAATGCTGAAGCAGCGCCGCGATTCTATTGCCGAGTTTGAAAAAGCAAACCGCACCGACCTGATACAGAAAGAGCAGGAAGAAGCTGCTGTAATTGAAAAATACCTGCCGGCCATGATGAGCGAAGACGAAGTGCGCGAAGTGGTTAAGCAGGCTATAGCCAGCACCGGTGCCACCAGCCAAAAAGAAATGGGCAAGGTAATGGGTGTGGTTAGCAAACAATTAGCCGGCAAAGCAGATAATAAAGTAATAGCGGATACCGTTAAAAGCTTATTAACCTAAACAAACCCATTCGTCATTGCGAGGAAGGGTTTCCGCATTGGGAAACCCGACGAAGCAATCCCTTAAAAAAGCGGGATCGCTTCAGTCGCAAAGCCTCCCTCGCAATGACGCCACATTTATATGTTATTCGACATTCTCTTTATAGTATTTATTGCTATCGGCTTTTACCAGGGGTATAAGAACGGGATAATCTATTCCCTGTTTTCTATCATAGGCTGGTTTTTGGGTATTGTGGCTGCGCTTAAGTTTAGCTACATGATGATAAACCTGATAGACGGCTTTGCACACCTAAGCACCAAGACGCTTGCTATCATTGCTTTTATACTAGTACTAGCTTTAGTAGTGGGCCTAATGAAACTGATAGCCTGGGGACTGGAGCAGATACTGAAGTCCTTCTCTATGAATTTGTTCAACCAGATTTTTGGCGGCATACTGCACTCGCTGGTTGGGCTGTACGTGCTGTGTGTGTTTATCTGGTTTGTAAACCGGTTAGATGTTTTTCCGGCATCGCAAAAAACAAGCTCGCATGTATACCCTTACATAGCCAACCTGGCCCCGCATGTAATGGAAATATCTGGCAAGGTAGTACCTATGTTCCGCGATACGTTTGAGAAGTTTGATAATTTATTGCGCTAGGCTGTTCATCCTTTAACCATTGTATTTGTACTATCGGCGTAATCAAACTTAATGGTTCTACTTTTAGACAATTACGACTCTTTTACCTACAATCTGCGCGATTATATTCTGCAGACCGGTAACCGGTGCTGCGTGGTGCGAAACGATGAAATGACCCTGGAAGAAATTGCCGCGCTGGATTTTACCTCTGCTGTTATATCCCCCGGACCTAAAACCCCGGGCGAGGCCGGTATCACCATGCAGTTTATCGGGCGGTTTTATGCCACTAAGCCTATACTTGGCATTTGCCTGGGGCACCAGGCTATAGGCGAATTTTTTGGCGCCAAAGTTATTAAAGCCAATAAACCGGTGCATGGCAAAACATCGCTAATAGCGCATACCGGCCATTTTCTGTTTAAAAACCTGCCGCAGCAGCTGGAAGTTATGCGTTATCACTCGCTGATTATTGATGATTTGACACATACGCCCCTACTGGTTACAGCTACCAGCGCTGAAAATGAAATTATGGCTGTAGCCCATCCCGAATTAAGGCTTGCGGGTGTGCAGTTTCACCCGGAATCGGTGCTTACCCCGCATGGTTTGCAGATAATGAAGAATTGGTTTGACAGCTTTTAACGTATTGTCCCATTTGCCTTACACAATCATCCGGTTGTGCATATTCATTAACACTATCGCAATTTTGTTTTCTCACTAAAAAACTACATTCGTTGCAGGCCAAATAGTATGAATGAATTTTCAGGTTAAACAGGAAGAACGCTTTAAATATTGCGAAGAAGGAAATGGCGAAGCAATTGTTTTATTGCACGGCCTTTTCGGTGGCCTCAGCAACTTTAATCATCTGATAGAGCATTTTTCACGTAAGTATAAGGTGAGCATTCCCCTATTACCATTATACGACCTGGAGGTTGACCAGACCACCATTACCGGTATGGTTGATTACATCGATGAATTTATAGAGTATAAAGGCTACGATAAAATACACCTGATAGGCAATTCGCTGGGCGGGCACATAGCCCAAATGTATTACCTGCGCAAGCCCAATAAGGTAAAAACCATGACCCTTACAGGTAGTTCGGGCCTGTTTGAAAACTCGCTGGGCGATACTTATCCGCGCAAAGGCGATTACGACTTTGTGAAGAAGAAAACGGAAGCTACTTTTTACGACCCGGCGATGGCTACCAAAGAACTTACCGATGAGGTTTTTGAAATTGTAAATAACCGGGTAAAAGCCATACGAATGGTGGTTTTAGCCAAATCGGCGGTGCGGCAGAATTTGCGCGACGAAATACCCAATATGAGGCTACCTGTTTGCTTAATCTGGGGAAAAGACGATACCATAACTCCGGCTTTTGTAGCAGAGGAATTTCGCAAATTATTGCCAAATGCCGAATTACACCTGATAGACAGGTGCGGGCATGCCCCTATGATGGAGCACCCTCAGCAGTTTAACAGCATTTTGGAGGGTTTTTTGGCTAAGAACTAATAAGATGTTTTGATTTGTCATGCAATTGTAAAAAACAAACAAAAACCGCAAACAACTGGACCTTTTACGATGTTTATACGTCTAATTTAAAAACGAGGATTATGATAGCACCCAATATGATTTCCGACGCAGTGCCACCACTGCACTTAGATGATACCGGCGAACAGGCTATGCTGGCCATGCACGAATTTAATGTAAGCCAGATACCCGTAGTAGATGGCAATAGCTATATAGGTTTGGTAACGATGGAAGATATCATCAACATCAAACACCTGAGCAACCCACTGAAAAACTTTACACAAACTTTCCGCAAGCCGTATGTAAAAGATACAGCGCATATTTTTGATGTGATGAAAGCCGCCATTGAATTTAATGTGCGGGTAGTACCGATAATTAACGAAGACCACCGCTACCTGGGCCTGATATCTGCCGAAAGCTGCCTGCGCGCTTTTGCAATCCTTAATTCTGTGCAGGATGCCGGCGCAATATTAGAAGTAGCTATCCCTGTAAAAGACTATCTGCTTAGCGAAGTAGCTAAGATTGTAGAGGATAACGAAGCGGAAATCCTGTGCCTTTACACCAACATCAACCAACAAACGCAAATGGTAGAAATTACCATTAAGCTGAATACTACCGAGGTGCTGTCTATTGTAGCGTCTTTCGAGCGGTACGAGTACGAGGTAAAAGCCGTGCACAATGATGAAGAGTATAGCGAAGACATGAAAGACCGCTACGATGGCCTGATGCGCTACCTGAATGTATAATAATATGCTTACAGCTATTAAACGCCCGCACAGCTTGCTGTGCGGGCGTTTTTGTTTATAATGGTAAGAAAACAGACTTTTTTAGCAGTTATATATTGCCAAATCACTACATCTTTAATTTATCCCTCGTTAATTCTCATATTTTTGCCGCTCTTTAAAAATAATGGCGGTAAACAGGCTTCTTTTTTTTCTTTTTCTGCTTTTTTCAAATGTGGCGATAGCGCAAACAACCGCTACCGAGATATATGGCCGTGTAATAGATGCCGGTAATAAGGACCCGCTGGGCTATGTAAACGTGCGCCTGTATGGCGGTGTGCCCCGCGCTATAATGACCGACCCCAAAGGCGAGTACCGGATACGCACTACCGAGAAAGTGGATTCTATTGTTTTTTCTATGCTGGGTTACCGCACCCGTACTATACCACTAAAGCGCGGGGGCATACAGGAGCTTAACATTACCATGGGTAGCGATGAGCTGAAATTGGTAGAGGTAACCGTAAAAGCCGGCAAAAAGCGCAAGCGCGTAATAGATACTACAGCCAACTATGTTTTCTACCAGGTGCTGAAACACAAAGATGAGAACCGCGCCAACAGCTTTACCAACTACAAGTACGAAAACTACGACCGGTTTCAGATATCACTGCTTAACCCGGGGCCAAAGTTTCAGAACTTTTTTCTCTGGAGGCCATTCAGCTTTGCCTTTGCCAATAAGGACACTACCGAGGGTGGTGTAAT
>DATGXP010000597.1:0-3576 GCA_035298845.1 Chitinophagales bacterium | reverse complement strand
TATATCTGCGAAATAATGCAGAACGAAGATGTGCTGGTAGGAGGGGAGGAGAGCGGCGGTATTGCCGTTAAGGGCCACATACCAGAGCGTGATGGAATTTGGGATGGACTTGTGATAGTTGAACACCTGGTGCAAAACGGTCAAAAGTTGCAAGACCTTATAGATGAGGTTTACGAAGTGGTTGGCCGTTTCTCTTACAATCGCGATGATTTGCATTTGAAAGAAGAACAGAAGTTGCAGATAGTAGAAAACTGTAAGAACGGTCTTTATAAGGAGTTTGGCGGCATACCGGTGAGCAGTGTAGAAGATATAGATGGCTATAAGTTTCACCTGGTGGACGAAGAAGCCGTGATGATACGCGCCAGCGGTACCGAACCGGTGCTGCGTGTATACGTAGAAGCCGGTAGCGATGAAAGAGTTCAGATAATTCTGGATAAAGTACGCGCTACCTTGTTAGGGTAAGTATGCTATGATTATGTAAATTGGGTTACTAAAATCCCCGCTATTGAATCCGGTCCGCATTTTTGTTATGGCTGTTTTGCTGGCACTCTATGCTCAACCGGCTTTAGCGCAGGATTCTATTGCGTTTCGCCGCAGCTTTCTCGATTTTCCCGACCGGGTAAACAAGAAACGGCTAACCGGTGTGGCGGTGGGTACCGTTGGTCTGTATTCTGCAATTATGGTAGGTGTGGGTATAGAGTGGTATGGTAAACAACCGCTCGGTAAATTTCGTTGGTTCAACGATTCAAAAGAATGGAACCAGATAGATAAGACCGGCCACTTTTATGTTCCTTACTTTATTACTACTGCTACTTACAATATGCTGCGCTGGAGCGGTATGAAAAATACTCCCGCTGCACTTGCTGCAGGGGCTTTTGGTTTCTTAAGCCTATCGGCCATAGAAATACCTGATGGCATGAGCCCAAAATATGGCGCCAGCTGGAGCGACCTGGTATTTAATTTTGGTGGCGCGGCTTTGGCCACTACGCAATACCTCATTTGGAAAGAACAGCGCATTATTATTAAGTATTCCATGCACGAAGTACATTACCCAAAGGGAGAATTGCGAACGCGTGCCAATGACCTTTACGGTACCACCTTTGCCGAGAAAATTCTGAAAGATTACAACGGCATTACTACCTGGGTTAGTTTTAACCTTTACTCGTTTAATCATAACATAAAACCTAAGTGGCTTAACATTGCGTTTGGCTACGGTGCCGGTAATATGTATGGTGGATTTGATAATACCTGGACAGATAAGAACGGCGTATATCACGACAGGAACGATATTAAGCGATACCGAAAGTTTCTTATATCGCTCGATGCTGACTTTACTAAGTTTAAGACAAACTCTAAAATGGGTAAGGCTGTGTTGGGTGTTTTAAATATTGTAAAGCTGCCTATGCCGGCATTAGAGTTTAATACGCTGGGGCAGGTAGTATTTCATCCTATGTATTTTTTAAACTTAGATGTACCTTTGTATTTAAAAAAGTAGATGGAATCTAATATGAATCTAACATTCAGAAAAGCAACTACCGAAGATGTTACTACGATAGAGCAACTGGCGCAAAAAATATGGCGCGAACATTATCCGTCGATAATTACCATAGAGCAGATTGAGTTTATGCTGTTAAACCGGTATTCGGCAAAAGTTATCAGGGAGAGTATGGCACAGGGCGAGCAATATTTTATTGCTTATGTTAATGGCGAACCGGTGGGCTACGCATCTATCGAATTAAAAGGCAGTTACTACTATCTACACAAATTCTATATAGATGTGGCAAAGCACCGGTCGGGTATAGGCAAAGAGTTTTTTGAATATGTTTTACAGCAAATTGATCCTTCCAAACCCATTCGCTTGCAGGTTAATCGCCAAAATATAAAAGCTGTCAACTTCTACTTTAAAAATGGCTTTGTAATAGAATCAACCGGCGATTTCGATATAGGCGGCGGTTACTTTATGAATGATTTTATAATGCTACGGAACAGCTAAGGGGTTTACACAAATCATTGTAAAGGGGTTTACACGATTTTTTGTAACTAATTGACTGGCAATTTTATGTAAATGTAAAGGGTTTACATACAATTGAAAATTGGGTTGTTATTTTATCTTATCCATCAGCCCAAATCTCCAACCGTCTATGGTATGTTTTAGTCTTCGGCCCAGGCTTTTTCCTTCCAGCTCTGCAACCTGGTGTGTTCTGAAAACCGGGTTAAGTGCCCATTTTAGCATGCGCTTATAAACCGGTAGGTTTGAATAAGGGAATTTGCTTATGTCTAAATTGGATTTTATGCGCGGATATATTTTTTGCTCATACTCTTTACGGTTGTGCCTGTAATATTCTTCATCTACCGGCGGCATTACCTCGCTGCCCAGGTGAAAGGTAAGGTGTAAATCATCTACAAGCTTTAACCGGTCGGCAAAGGCTATGAGGTTATGGGTTAGCGAAACTTCTATAAACGGCACACCAATACATACATCTGCCAGTATTAGTTTGTTTAGCAGCTCGCGTTTAAATACAAAACAATCGAACCCCGGGTGCGGCTTGCCAAACTCCGAATACATCATCGGTAAATCTGCTATACTTCGGTACTTAGTAGATATACCTCTGCGGTTTACCAATACTGCGTCGTATCCTTCCTTTAATATACCGGCTACAGCCACATAAAACTGGGGCATCAGGGCTATATCCATATTGGTATATATCAGGTATTCGGCATCGGTAGCGGCAAACACCGCCTGCAGCACATCACCTATCAGCGGATATTTTTTAGTGCGGCTAAACTTTCCAAAATCCTGTATGGAGCGCTCAAGGTCGGGCAGCCGGTTAAAAAAATCAGGGATTATCTCCCTGTCTTCAGGGTAACAAACCGTATATAATTCTACCCCAACTTTGCCTTTGGCAAGCTCACTGGCTGTGCGTATGGTTTCAAAGGTTATGGGCTGTGCCACATGCAGGTCACTGTTGGTGTCCACCTTTACCGGGTTAATTATATGTGCCAGTTTCATTGTCAAACAAATCTAAAAATTATAGGCGCATTAAGTTTTACACTTCCGGGTGGTTCATCTTTACCCACGCCTTTCAAAAAATTCTATTTTCACGCCATGAGCCAAACGGTATACAATTATTCTATTAACGATATAAAGGGCAATCCAATTGACCTTGCTCAATATAAAGGCAAAAAACTGTTACTGGTAAATACAGCATCAGCATGCGGCCTTACGCCCCAATACAAACAGCTGGAGGAGCTTCACCAGCATTTTAACCACAAGGTGCAGATAATAGGATTGCCTTGTAATGATTTTGGCGAACAGGAGCCTGGTACGCCGCAGGAAATAGAGCAATTTTGTGAGGTTAATTACGGTGTCACCTTTCCGCTAACCGAAAAAATAAAAGTATTGGGGGCAGATGCGCATCCATTATATAAGTATCTTACCAGTAAAGAACTTAACGGCCACAGCGATAGCGAAGTAAAATGGAATTTCCAGAAATACCTGGTGGATGAAACGGGCCATTTAGTCCATGTTTTTTCGCCAATGGCAGAACCCTTGTCGGAAGAGATTTTGAAAGAGAT
>DATGXP010000596.1:0-2764 GCA_035298845.1 Chitinophagales bacterium | reverse complement strand
CGTATACGTCTTACTACCCAGTCGTCATTCTTTGTAACCAATCCGTCGCCAACCGCAGGAGCATCTAACGGCGAAGTTGAAGACTACCTGGTTATCCGTTATCACTGTGTAAACCTTACCGGTGCTACTATTGATACCAATAGTACAACTTCTTGTGGTACAGCTACAGGTTCAATAGTAGTTACTAATGGTAATCTTTTCCCGGGAGTGCAATATGGTGTGTATTATACTAAAGATGGCGGCCCTCAACAAGGCCCATTCTATTTTAATACTAACGGAACTACCGGCAGCTTAACCATATCCGGTTTAACCGCGGGTACTTATACAGCCGTTCAGGTGTTTCACCCAACTAATCCGGCTTGCGGATTTACGCTGCCTAACACACTGGTTATAAAAGATGCAGTGCCTGCAAGCGCGGGGCCAGATCAAACTATTTGCCAGCCTGCAACTACAGCCAGCCTGGGTACAGCACCACAATATACATGGAGTTTTGTTTCGGGCCCATCTAATGCTACCGTAAACCCAACCAGCGGTGCCGTATCAGGAATGAATAACGCGGGGGTTTACACCTTCCAGCTAGGCTCTGGAAATTGTATTGATCTGGTGCAAATAACAGTGGTTGAAAGACCTGTTATATGTCTTACTAAAAAGGACCTGCCTTGTAGCAATATTTGCCAGGGACAGGCTACAGTGCAGTTGTGTAATGCTGTAGCTCCGGCGTCTTATACTGTATTGTGGAGCACTGGTTCAACTGCTACTACTATTACTGGTTTGTGTGCCGGAAATTATACAGTTACTGTAACTAATAACAGTGGCTGTAGTGCTACAGCATCTATAGCTATTCAAACACAAACCGATTTTACCAGTTCTATTAATGTGCAGGAACCATCTATCAACCAAAATAACGGTTCAATAGATTTATCTGTAATTGGCGGTACTGCACCTTTTGCTTACATCTGGTCTAACGGTGCCACTACCCAGGATTTGACCAATATTGGTGCAGGTACTTATGGGGTTACCATTACAGATAATACCGGCAGGGTAATTACCGATATTGTTACCATACAATCAGTAGGTGCTACTTTTTCAGGTTCTATCATTGTAGATATGGGGGTATTACCTCAAACTTTCGGCAATGGATTGAAACCGTATGGTTTGGTTTACGACCTGGTAAGGAATTTTAATGTTCCTATCAAGTGGATTATTAATTCTAACAAGAAGTTGAATCCACTTGGCTCTCCGGCAAGATTTGATGTGGACTTTACTTACAATGGTAAAGATTATAAAGGCGGCCCTTTTGTAATTGATGAGGCTTACTTAACACCAGCGGTTAGGGCGGCTATATCATCATGGCAAAGCCAGGGTGTTCAGTTAGATACCATTACATCTACTGTTGTCTTGCCTATTTACCAGGTTATTACCTCATTTCCTAACACAGTTATAGACCAGGCCAACGAAGGGCTTGTTATTCCTTACTATACTAACGCAGGTGTTTCGTCTAATACTTATACCGTAGGTCTTCCATCCAGTCTTGACGCTTGCGATGATGTATATGCATTACCTCACGCCGACCCTACCTGGGCAAATCACAGCAACCTACTAACCTTTAATACTACGAATAAAGGGTATATCTGGTCTGGTTGTCACGCGGTAAGTGTGCTGGAAGGCATATTTAATCCGTCGAATACTTCACAAAGAATGAACTTCCTGTCTAACACAGGATTACAGTGTTTTAGTAATAATGATTGCGGAAGCCTTATAACCGAAACGCATGGTAACCCTACCACACCATTTAGTTACGATACTACATTAGGTAGTGAGCCAATTATGCAAATAATGGGTGATATGACCCCTGCGCAGAACAACGGTTCCGAGCAATGGTATATTCCTCTTACTACCGGCTCGTGGAGAAATACTACTAAAACTGCGGTAAGAACAAATGATGCACCTGGCACAAACCGCCAGGGTGTTAAACTGGCATTCGGCCCCGGCTTTGGAAATACCAATAACGGTATGGTAATGTATGAGGGGGGCCACCGTGCCAACGGTACAGAAGCCAGCGAAGTAGCATTTGAAAGAGCTTATTTTAACTTCCTGTTAATGACAGGTATTCAAAAGCGTTTAGAAATTACTGCTCTTAGTATACCGGCAGGGTTTTACGCTGGTGTATCTGGTAACATGTCTATTGCTGTAACCGGTGGTTCTGCACCTTATACTTATTCTTGGACCAGCTCATGTGGTGCTACATTCGGATCTCCTAACAGCCCTAACACAACCTTTACTATACCGGCTAACACTCCTATTAATACAAGATGTATAGCCCGGGTAACTGTAACAGATGCCTGCGGACGTACCAATTTTTACTCTAAAACAATTACTACCATACCACCTAACGATCCGGTTCGTTATGTAACTACAACTATCGACTCGGCCCGTTGTTTCTCACAATGTAATGGAACTATCAATGGTTCTGCCGCCGGCGGTACAGCACCGTATACTTACTTATGGAGCACAGGTGCAACCACAGCCAGCATTAGCAACTTATGTGCCGGTACTTACCGCTTAACGGTAACGGATGCAGTTGGATGTCAGAAACTGGATACTATACGTATTTTCCAGCCGGCAGATATCACAGCCAGCTTTAACGTTACGCAACCAACCTGTTCACCACTTGCTAACGGCTCGGTAACAACTACCGTAGGTGGAGGAACTCCGGGTTATACTTATTTATGGTCTAACGGTGCTACTACCAAAGACCTCTCGA
>DATGXP010000595.1:0-2759 GCA_035298845.1 Chitinophagales bacterium | reverse complement strand
TATCGTAAAGACCGGTATGGTTTAGTAACATTTCCTCACGAGATAAGCAGTCTTATACGGCTAAGAGATGGGGGCTATCTTTCGGGTGGTAATGTAACTACTGGTGCTGCCTATGGTATGACCATTTGTAAATTCGACAGCGAGGGATCTTTAGTCTTCGAAAAAAGATTAACCGTTAATGAGTCATGTAATTTCCTGTATCTTACTGATGTAGTTGAACATAATAATGGTAAACTAACCGTATTGGGAACTAACGGCAATAATATTATGATTCACCTGGATGGCAACGGTAATTATGAATACAGGAAAAATGTTTTTAGTGGAGGCTGGAACAAATGGTTCCACCTGTCAGAGGAGCAAGGTATGTTTTATGTTTGTGGCTTTCGCAATCAGCCGTTTGGTGCGAGCGATACAGCTTATATCGGACTAAATTTCGGAACGCATTTGGGTAATTTTTGCGATACAACCATTTATTCGTTTACTGTGCGCGATAGCACTGTGAGCAGTGTTTACGATGCATCTGTTGCAATGCGCGAAGTTAGCATAGGCGCGGCTACTCCCATGCACGTTAATGTACAGGATAGAGATTTTTCGGTGTATGTGTATGAGCGCTGTACTATGGGCAATGGCTTTGCACCTTTTGACGATGCGGTGCCGAATAGTGTATATGAATCTGAGAAAGAGCCAGGAGTTGTAGTTTTTCCCAATCCTGCTTCTACTTCTTTATCTCTTTCAGGATTGCAACCCGGTAGTTATGCAGTTGCCCTATTTACCGCCGACGGCAAAAATGTTTTAGAAACCAGACTAAGCGCAAACAGCCCGAATGTGGATTTGCAAGCACTTCCATCCGGGTTGTATTTTATCGAAACAAAGAATTTGAATTCGCATCATACAACAGTTGGCAAGGTGGTGGTTAACCAGTGATGTAGGTATAGTTATCTGTTTTACTCCAGAAGCTTAAATCTGTTGTGGCGCAGTGTCGACAATGGTAACCACCGGCGTCATTTCTACCACTGCTTTTACCGAGTTGCTTATCAAGCAGGCAGCTTCAGATTTGTGCAATACCCTTAGGGCTTTTTCTCTATCCTGCTCGTTTTTTATTACAAGTTTGGGATACAGCAGTACTTTAGTCATCAGGTATTTGCCTTCTACCATTTCCAGCACTCCCGTGCTTTCTATATCCAGTTGCTCAAACTCAAATTTCAGGTTTTCGGCTATAGCCAAAAAAGTTGTCATGAAGCAGCTGCTCACAGCAGCGGTATACAAGTGCTCCGGCGACCATATACCAGGCATACCTTTATTAAACTGCGGCGGTGTGGCTACTTCCAGCGTGGTATCCAGTTCCGGCGAACTCATTATTCCCTTTCTATCGCTGCTCCATTTTACTTGTACGTTGTATGTATGGCTTTCCATGTTTTTGGTGTTTAATGGTTATCTGTTATTTCCGGTACAAACATACCTGCCGACCTACTGCTGTACAGGAACAATTGTTACTTAACAAGATGATTATTGTCACCTGCAGGGCAGTGACAATTTTGTATTAATAATCTCTGTTTCCCGGAAATGAATGTATTTTTTTTATTATTACATGAAACGCACACAATGGCAAAAGGGAAAGCTAAAGTTAAAAAGGAAGATAACGTTTTGTTGGCGCCTGTTGCCAACTCTTCACCTGAAAGCCGGAAGATTGCTACGGCCATAAGCATACTTTTATTTGCTCTCATCGGGGCTATATATTTAAGTAACCAAAGTGCAAAGCAGTTTGCTATTTTGGCATATGACGCTGCCGGTCTAGTTGCTACCGATGCTGAGTTCTACGCAGCCCGAACAATCAGGCTATGGCTTACGTTAGGTAGCCTGGTACTTTTGGCTGTGCCCCTATTTGTATTTGTATACATAAAATCGGGCTATAGAATATGGAGTTATGCAGGTAAGTTGTATCTGGTAGTTGCTACATTGTATGCGTTCTATTTATTGGCTGAGGCTGTATTAATGTATACCCCTGTAAGCGATAACATGGGGAAGACTTTAGGCCACCAGCTTTGGCTGCGCGAGTATTGGCCCGGGTATTCATTTCCATTTGATAAGCGCGACCGGCCCATGCTGGTGCGTGATACAATTAATTTTGGTTTATTTAAATCGGCAGGCGGGCCAAAAGCAATTTTTATTGGAGATTCATACACGGCTGGTGATGGCGTAGGCTATTCTGATAGTTATCCATCACTATTGGCTGCAATGCACCCTGATTGGCAAATGGTTAATTTGGGGGAGCGGGGCGCTGATATTTGGAGAGAGGCTTTTAATCTCGAAGTGTTTTTGAATGCACTGGCGGTAAAGCCTACAATAATTGTGTGGCAGTATTTTGGTAATGATATAGAACCTATAGCCCTGGATAAAGGATTGTCCTTGCCACAATTCCCGGTTGATGGTTTAATGGCGCATATGGTGAATAAGTCATTTGTGCTTGATTTTCTTTACTGGGGTTTTGTATATAAAGCACCAGTAGATGATTATCTTGAATTTTTGGGTTCAGCCTACAAAAGACAGGATATTGTGCAGGAACACATTAAACCTATGGAGGATGTTATTAATTATTGTAACGCCCGGGGCATTAAACTTGTAGTTATTGGCTTCCCAATTGCTGCCCGTACACAATGGTCAGAAGACACCTACCTGAAAGAATTAGGCAACTTTGCAGGGCAGTATCACATTCCTTATATCAATATGGCGCCGCTTATAGAGAAAATTGCTATGCCCAA
>DATGXP010000594.1:0-1825 GCA_035298845.1 Chitinophagales bacterium | reverse complement strand
ATGTTTAACCCCATTATTTGCGGGGCCGATACACCCGCATAGAAGTTGTCTTTGTATTTGTAGTAGATACCAAAGGAAGCGTCAGGAAAAATACGTGATCCGCGGGTGGTATATAACTCAGGGTCGCCGGGGTTATCCAATAGTAGTTTATCGGCCTGCAGGCGGTATTGTACTACGCTAACCGATGCACCAATGCTTAACACATGGTTGGCCTGCCCGTTACTCATGCGGGGAGTGTATTTGTTTTTGTAAAGCGGAATGCTGTATGCTAACGAAATTGTACCCGATGTTTTGCCAGTAGGCCCTGTTACATCCTGAATGATATAACCACCAATACCCAGGTTTTTATCTTTTATCTGCCCATCCATAGCCAGCAGGGCGGTGTAAGGCGATTGCTCTATGCGCGTAAACTGCTTACGGAATGTAGCCGTACCGTGTATCCATCCGTTTTGACCAGCCAGTGCAGGGTTCAATACAAACGCATTCTCCCTTAAAAGAGAAAACTCCTCCACTTGCTGGGCTGAAGCAGAGCCAAAAACTAAGAACCAAGAAAATAGAAATACCAGCTTTTTCATTACCTGATAATGGTTAAAGGCCCGTCAAAATTTATTACCTCTCCGTTAAATCTTATCTTAATTATATAGTAATAAGTAGCTCCCGGGAGCTTTTCGCCCTTCCAGGTACCTGTCCAGTCGTTCTGGTAGGGGGCTTGAAAAAATACCTCATCGCCCCAGCGGTTTACAATGCGCACTTCATTATCAGGGTAGCGCTCTAAATCGCGTATGTGCCAGTAATCATTATATCCATCCCCGTTATCGGGTGTTATGGCATTGGGTATGAAAAATAAGGAGAAAGGCTTATCGCGCACCATTACGCGCACGCTATCTTCAAAGTGGCAACCTATTTCATCGGTTAGGGTCAGGTAATATGTGGTATTGGTATCGGGCCAAATCATAGGGTCGTTACAATCTGTACAGCTGATGTTGTATGACGGCTGCCAGTGGTAGGTGCTTCCCAGGAAACTGTTCAGCTGTATAGTATCGCTTCTCCACAAAATGGTATCTACGCCAGCTACTAAGTATGGTACCGGTGGCGGCTGGTTAATCGTTACAAGGTCGCGCTTAAAACATTGCTGGCTATCTGTAACTAACAACGCATAATCACGTGCGCCCAGGTTGTAAATGTTTTGAGTGGTTATTGTAGAATCCCAAAGGAAACTATAGGGTGGTGTGCCGCCCGTAACGGTCACTTCTATCGAGCCATTGGTAGAGCCATAGCAGGTATCGTCTACCGTTACAAAAGACGTAAAAATTGAATCCGGCTGCGTAATGGTGAAGGTTAATATGCGTTCGCAGCGGTTAGCCTCAGATAATGTAATGGTATAAACACCCGGAGCTAAGTTGCTGATATTCTGTGCTGTATCGCCAGTATTCCAAAGTAATGTGTAAGCCGTATCAGCATTGGTTATAAAGGTATTTATAAAACCGTTGTTGTACCCATAGCAGGTAACGTTGCTCTGCTCGCCGGTAAATTGTAAAGGCGAAACGGTAGCTAAGGCAAAAGGGGCAAAGTTGTAATTGTTCCAACGAAACTTGGTCATACCATGGAAAGGACTGCCCGGTGTAATCACATCCTTAGTTATAGGCTCCCACTGTGGCAGGTTTTGCCAGTGCACAATATCATTCCACTCTCCATCGGTGGCCAGGTCATACATTATAGATATATCGGCCGAATCGTTTCCACTAATATGATACAGAAGGTGGTACCAAAGCGGATTGATAACGCAAATACGGTCAAACTTTATGTTGCGGTCAAAACCTTCCGT
>DATGXP010000593.1:0-2394 GCA_035298845.1 Chitinophagales bacterium | reverse complement strand
TGTCGGGGTGGGAGTGGTAGTCGGCGCTATCAAATTTGTCCTGTCCGTCTTTATAAAACATATCGGCCGATGCCAACTGGGTGTAAACGGGTTCTTCAAACTCATTGTAGCAAAAATTGTAGGGCGATACTTTGCGTATCTTCATTACATCGAGCATAAAGGCGGCGCCCTCGCTTACCCTGCCGGTACCGGTGAGCACAATTTTCCAGTTGGGCAGTTCCATTTTCTCCAGTTCTTTTTGGGCTTCGGCAAAATTGAGGCAGTCTACCATTTGGCGTAACCGGAACATACTGGTGCGAAAGCCCACCATGCGGAGCGCATGATAAGCGCCCACAATACCAGCCCACCGGCCGAAAGCTATAATACGTTTGCCTTTGCCATCCTTCAGGCATTCGTAATCTATAAGGCGTACTTGTTTTTCCAGTACGGCTTTCAGCATTTTGCGGTTATGCGGTTGCTTTTTTATCACGTGCGAAAAGTAGAGGTAAGTTTTGTTGGGCAACAGAAACTGAGCCGGCACTTCTTTTACGCCCATTAATATGTCGCAGTCGCTTAGGTCTTCCTGCAGGGCTACATGCTGGTAGGTGAACTCCTCGTTGGTAAAGCAACGGTATTTGCAAGGCTGCACTACCACCTGTATATCGGCATAGCGCTCCATTAAAAATTTACACTGAGATGGTGTAAGCGGCACGCGGCTGTCGCGCGGAAATTTTTCTTCACGTAGTATTCCAATCTTCATAAGAGCAAATTAAATACAAATGTGCCACGAATGCACTAATAATAACGGGGGGGGGGGAAATGGAGAAGGAAAGCGTAACTGCTATGTACCTTCTCCAAAGGTCAGTAAATTATTATCGGGGTCCAGTAAGGCAAACTCTTTTTGTCCCCATGGTTTTGTTTGCAGCGGGCCGTTGGGGTGTATAGATACGCCGGAGCTAAGCAGTCCTTCATACACTTTTTCTATGCCGGTGGTACGGATATATACCTGTCCGTAATTTTCTTTAGGGTCTAGTTCCTTAAACAGAAAGAAATGAATCTCTACGTTATCTTTTTTTACCATCAGGTAATCGGGGTAGTCTCCGCCCACCTGGGCAAAGCCCAATTGGGTTATGTAATAATTGCGCGTAACTGTTTTATCGCGCATAGGTAGTTTGGGGTTTATGGAGGTTAGCATTAGCAATTTGGCGGTGATGGTTAAAATTCAATTTTATAGTAAGCGCTTTTGGTATGGGCTAAAATGCCATTTGTATTGCGGTTTGCAAATTCGGCAGTTATAAATAAGACGCTTTCGTTTATACTGCTTGTAAAAGCAAGGTTAACGTTATCGGCTGCATCGAGCAATAAAGTACCGGTTTGTTTGATTTTCTCTTCGTATATATCAAACAAAGCTATATTGTTTTCGGTGTTGGCGGTAACTACAATAATGCAGTTTTTAACCGGACATGTCCACCATGTTTTAATAGCAGGGAAGTGTTTTTTAAGCATTGGATTAAGTAAAAACTCTTTACCGGTTTCAAAATCTATACAATATATATTGCCGTGTTGCATGTAAAATACCCCATCGAAATTTTGAAAATGGCCCATGTGTGCGTACGCACCTTTGGGTGTTAGCTCCTTTTCGGTACCGGTGGTTAAATCTATCAGCAGTATTTGCCCTGATGATGGATTGCCTGTATCGCTAATACGCTGAAGGATTAGTTTGTTGTAGGTATCGCTGATGAATTCCTGGCTGAAGAATGCATCAAGAAATAGACTTTGCCCGCCGCTCCATATAATAGCCCCCGCTTTATTCTTTGCTGTGAGTTTGTAAAACTCCGGAGCATAAAAATTTGAAGCTGCAAATACAGCTTCAATATCGCACCTGCTGGTAGAAAAAATAAAGGATTGCACACTACCCGGCATGGGGTGAAATATGGGTGGTGGTTTTAGCCCGTGCGCTAAGGGTGTTATTTTCATGGAAAAGTGCTATAACATAAATTTAGAAAACAATAACAGCTAAGCAATATCTAATTCGTATCTTTGCCTTGTTCTTTGATAGCAGAAATACGGATTTTTATTTCGTATTTCTCAAACGGGCCTGATTGGAATTGACGGGAAGTCTTGAAGTTAAACCGGCGTGTCGTGGGTGTATACTAACCACGTAAATCCAATATGCAAACAATTTTAAACGGCGAGCCTAGCTACGCCATGGCTGCTTAATCTTAGAGATTAACCACCATTTGCCCTGCGCTTGAGGTACCATACACAGCGCACTGGCAACCAAAAACTGGTAACGTACTCTTAAAGCTTCGTCTACTTTAAGATGTATGAACGACAGACGTAAGGCGAAGGTTGGAGGGTTACTTATCCTGCCTGAGCCCGACAATTAATAAGTGACTACACATGTAGATAGTT
>DATGXP010000592.1:0-2735 GCA_035298845.1 Chitinophagales bacterium | reverse complement strand
AAACTATTCTTTTTTTCTTACCTCAAAATTTTCAAATGGTAATTTTCAAGCCATCGTAACCGGCCTTTACATTGGCAGGCAGTTTCTTTTCCATATCTGCATGCAGGCCAAACTGGTGGCTCATGTGAATAAGGTAAGCGGTTTCGGGTTTTACATCTTCAATTAACTGCAAGGCCTCGTCTATGGTAAAATGAGAATAGTGCTCTTCGTAACGCAGCGCATTTACTATTAAAGTTTTAGTGCCGCGTATTTTATCCCGCTCTTCCGCAGCAATTGTTTTGGCATCGGTTATGTATGTAAAGTCTGCTATCCTGAACCCCAGCACAGGCATAGGGCCGTGCATTACCTCGATAGGCGTTATCTGTAAATCGCCCACACTAAAATCCTCATTGTTTTTAATACGGATGAAGTTCATTTTAGGAAGATAAGGGTAGTCGGTTTCGGTAAACACATAGCTATACTGATCTTTAATTCCCAGCTCGGTAGCATAGTCGCAGTATACATCCAGCGCTCTTTTATTAATAAAATTAAACGCGCGCACATCATCCAGCCCACCGGTGTGGTCTTTGTGCTGGTGGGTCATAAGTATGGCATCAAGATGGCGGACGTCTTCGCGCAGCATTTGCTGGCGGAAATCGGGGCCGCAGTCTACCGCTATGGTTAGCTGTTCGGTTTGAATAAGTATGGAAGTGCGTAAGCGCTTATCGCGCGGGTCTGGGCTTTTGCAAACCTGGCACTGACAGCCAATGAGAGGAACCCCACCCGATGTACCAGTACCAAGAAAAGTTATTTGCATAGGGTAAAGGTATGTGTAATTTCTGTGTAGCCCGCTTTACCAATAGAATTTAACGGATGTAGATTATTTTTCGAAAAGAGTTTCCTTCTCGGTTTTAATTTGCTGAAACAACTGGGCGCTTTCGCTGGACAGGTTTTCCAGCTCCAGGTCAGTAATATTCATCAAAATATCAATCATCGAATTGATTTTGGCCTCCGGTTCGTGGAACTTGTTAATTACCACTACGCGGCGTTTTTCCAACACGCAGTAGCCGTTTTGAAAATTGCCTCTTTCGTAACGCACAGTATAGCCACCTTCTTTAAAGATATCTTCTACTTTCTTAAGTAAACTTGCATTATATTTAAGCATATTCGTTTGATTGTTAAGGAGAAACAGGGTTCGCTTTTTTTCATTTGCTTTGTCCTGTAATTCGATTACGAAAATATTTTTCTGTTAATTGATAGTATGAAGAAGAAACTAACACTGTTGATATTGTTGTTACCGTTTGTGGTATTTGCCCAAACCGGCATGAAAGACGGCACTATTACCATCGATTTTGGCAAAAAGGATAAGAATAGCCAGCAAACCCAACCGGTAGACACCCCGCAGGAGAAACCATTTGTTTACCCCAGCGATGAGGAAGCGATGGAAGAAAGGGAAGCGCGTAAACCCAAAAAGCGCAAAACCACTATGCCTAACCAGGAGGATTTTGATTTCCGTCGCGACGGATTGTTTAAAGGGTTGTTCAATGTGGGCTTAAATGCCTGCCAGGTAGATGGCGATGTGCAGGCCGGTTACAATTACCTGGGGTTTCATGGCGGTGTTGGGGTAATGGTAAGGTACCACCGGTTTCTTTCTACCAGTATTGAAATAAACTATTCGATGAAAGGAGCCAAGCAGCGTATAGTACCCAACCAAAACCCGGCGGCGGGCCAATTGTATAGTCTGCAGTTAGATTATATAGACCTGCCCATTTCGCTGCTGAACGTTCACGACAAGAAACTTATTATGTTCAGTATCGGGCTTACGCCTGCCATATTAGTGCGCTATAAAGAGATAAACAGTGCCGGACTAAATGTGACGAATGATGCCTTTACGCGTGTGCCTGCCCGTTTTGATTTGCAAGGCTTCGCCGGTTTTGGTTTTGTAATAAAACAACAGTTTTATCTGGGAGGCAAATTCTCTTATTCCTTTATAAAAATGCGTCCTGCACTATCAGGTACCAAAACCAACGGCCAGTACAACAACGTGATTACTTTTAAGTTTATGTATATACTTGGGCAGCTTAAAAAGAAAAAGTAATCTGCCGTAAGCATGCCTAACAAAACAAACAATTCCCCACTTTACAATTATCTATTGGCCGTAGTGTTAATAGCTTTTGCCGCGTTAAAGTTCAACGACCTTTTTCTGCCCTATTTTTGGGATGAGCTGGGCGTATACGCACAATGCGCCGTGTACCAATACCACCACGGCATAAGCCTTATGCCTGCTTCATTGCCCGATTATATTTCGCGCGGCCATCCGCTTTTTCTTACAGTAATAAATGCGAGCGTAATGAAACTTTTTGGCACAGCGGTTTATGTGCCCCATTTCCTGCATTTGTTTATAGCTATCCTGCTTTTATTAGCGGTTTATAAGTACACTACCCGGTACTTTAACCGGTTAACTGGCTTAGTGGCAGTGGTGATACTTGCCGCGCAACCTATCTTCATTACCCAATCTATTTTTTTGCTGCCCGAGGTGCTGTTATCCTTACTTATGTTTTACAGCCTTATCAGCTATTTTGAAAAAAAATATATCCTCTTTGGCCTGTTTGCCTCGTTGGCTATACTAACTAAAGAGAGCGCAGTTGTGCTTCCGGTAGTTGTATTTTCCTATTCAGTTTTAAAATGGCTTGTAACGCGCACCGGCAACGATGCATTCAAACCTGTTAATTTACTGGCCACTTTTATGCCCTATA
>DATGXP010000591.1:0-6813 GCA_035298845.1 Chitinophagales bacterium | reverse complement strand
GCCCATCGCTCCATTGATAGCTGTAATTCCCTGAAGGCGACATATTGATATTGATGGCACCATCGCTTGCACCGCAATTGGCCTGCGATGGAACAGCCGATGCCTGGTAATTGCAGCATACCTGCGTAGCTATTACAACACTATCGCGGCGCGTAACGCAGCCGGCTGTATCTGAAACAGTAAGCACATATTCATTTGGTGTGGGGCACACGGTAGGATTAAGCGTACCGGAATTTGTCATGTTAGTTGTAGGTGTCCAGGCAAAGTTACCGTTATATGAAACCTCGGGATCATTAAAGGTAATGCTCCAGTTATTCAGGAAGCCGATAGGAACTGCAGCAAATGCGCTGGTGTAAATTGCCTGAAAATGAAGCGACCAAACGCCATTGGCATCGCAACCGCTAAGCCCGTTGAAAGATTGATTAGGCGCATAATTGCCGGAATATGGCGTGGTAGCTGCAGCTATATTACTGCCAGCCGGAGTAAAACAAGTATTGTTGATATTGGCTCCAGTAATGGTGCTATCCTTTAATAACAAGATAGAATCGCCGCTAGGGCACACCAACCAAATATCGAATAGCTCTACACCACCAAAGAAACCGGTAAGGCCCATAGAGCCAATGCACACACTGGTAATATAATTATTAGTTACTGTGGTTTGGTTAAGGTTGGTGATATTGATATCCATACTTACATAAGCATAGCCCGGTATGCCAAAAAACGAAGGCGTACCGGTAATTTGGGCAGTTTCCTGGTTTGTGTAGGTAGGCGTTTTGGCGGGGCGCTGAATTATTTTACCTACCCCGTTTAATACTGCGCATGTACCGGCACAAACTGTAGTATCTAAGCCGGCATTAACCACTACATTAGGATTTACCACATATATAGTTACGGTATCGGTACAGGTATTTGTACCATTGCTCATACTAACTACATAGCTGGTAGTAACATGGGGTGCAACTGCGTTAGGGTTTGTACCACCGGCACCACCGGTATTATAACCATCGGGCCATGTGATGCTATAAGTAGGGTCGTTGCAATAAATAACCACGTTATCTATACCCCAATGGTCATAATCGGCACCGGAGTCGGCATTTTGAAACCAACGGAATTTTGTATTGGCTGTAAGTGCAGCCTGCGGCACAGGAAAACACCAGTTGCGCCAGTTAACCAACAGCGGGTCGTTACCACCATTCGGGTCAAAATAATTTAAAGTTACCCATGTAGTTCCATTATCAATAGAGTATTGAAGGTATACACCTTCCTGCGGCTCATCGGGACCTTCGCACGGGGCGGTGCCACCCTGCGTAGCAAAAAGCATATCGAAACAAATAGTAACACCTGCATTAGCACAACTGCTTAAGTTAAAAGATGTAGTTGTAAGCACACGCGGTACAGGAGAGGAATTACCCATCCAAACATGCGTGGTACCATCAACCCCGTTAGGGCTGCAAGGGTTTGTCCATGTGCTTTGCTGAGTTGACTGCCAGCCCGGGCCATAGCTTCCATTGTTGAAATTTTCGGATAAAAAAGCATTGCCCTGTGCATTGCCGAAAGCAGACAAGAATACACCCTCGCCACATACAATAGTATCGCGAAGGGCTGATGCATTAACGGTACAACCTTGAGAAAATGCGTAATGGAGGCTGCAAACGGCAGCCATTAGAGTTATAAGTCTTTTCATCTGTTTTTTATTGAATATGTTTAACAGAAATATTTTTCAAATCAAATTTCTTTAGCTCGGTACCGTTAAAGTTTAAATGCTTTGAAAAAATGAAAAGACGGTTATCTCTTACTTTGCAATCTCCTTCTACAGTTGCATTAGGCTCCAATGTAACTGAGAACTCCCTTACATCTGGCGCGGAAGCTGCTGCCTCTGCCTTAGAAAAGGTAAGCTCTTTGGTATAGAATACTTCGACCTTCTTATTCTGAAGATTTACCACTTTAAGCAAAACTTTTTGCTGATGAATACCGTTGGCATCGTCGTTGCAATCGGCCTTGCGGTACAAAATTTCTACTTCATTGTTTTTGAAATAGCTTTTCCAATCATCGCCGGCAAAAGCTACGGCGCTAAACAAAACAAACATCAGGGGGAGAATAGTGCGTTTCAATTTGTGCTTTTTAAAGGTTTTAAAAATATATTATACAGAAAATATCCGACTTACAACTTGATCAATTTTTGGCTCAGCGTTTTGTTACCCAGGGTTACATTCATAACATATACTCCGCTGGCCACATTTAAATCTACCAAAGAGCGCTCATTAGTTATTACCGATTTATGTATAAGGCGGCCACGTGCATCAAATACTTCGCAGTTGGCTCCTATCCACCCCTGGCTTACAGCAACATTCCACTGTCCTCTTTCATTTGGATTAGGATATATAGTAAATGTTTCCTTATCCAAATCTTCCAATCCGGTTATTGTAATAATCACGGGTAGCGATTGCGCAGTGCACCCATTAGCATCGCCTACCACTACGGTATAGCTGCCTGTTTGTGTGGGTTTATAAACCGGGTTAGTAGCACCAGGTATTAAAACCCCATCGCGGTACCACTGGTATGTAAGAGAGTTGTAGGCTACCAGCGTATCGCCACTTACACTAATACTAACCGGAGGTTGCTGGTAAACGCTTATAGCCAAATGGTTAGAAGCGGCAGTACAGTTGCCGTTATCGGTTACAGTTACATAGTAATTACCGGCTACTTTAGCCTGCACACATGGCGTGGTAGCGCCGTTATTCCACAGGTAGGATGCATAACCTGCCGGTGCACATACCTCTATACTATCGCCTACGCACATTCGGGTTGATGCGCTGGTGATAGTAACATTGCCCGCGCCCGAGCCACCCACTATTACACTAGCCGTAGCGGTACAACCACCGGCATCGCTTACTGTAACGGTATAGGTACCTGCTGCTAAATTAGTCTGGCTAGAGCTGGTAGCACCGTTGCTCCAGTTGTAGCTGGTTGCATTGCCCTGAGTTACGCTTACAGTAGTAGTTCCGTTATTATTACCACAACTGGTATTGGTAGAAGATGCGCTGATAGCTATACCACCGTTAGCGGTTACCGTTACGCTGGCAGTAACACTACAACCACCTGAGCCGGTAACTGTTACGGTATAGGTGCCCGCCGCCAGGTTGCTGGCAGTGGCAGTAGTTGCACCACTGCTCCAGTTATAGCTGGTAGCAGTTCCCGAAGTAACTGTTGCAGTAGCAGAACCGGTGTTGCCGGTGCAACCAGCCGGTGTAGTAGATGTGGTTATAACCGGTGCACCTGTTGCATTTACAACTACCGAACCGGTAACTGTGCAACCACCGGTACCGGTAACTGTAACTGTATAAGTACCAGCGGCAAGGTTAGATGCCGTAGCTGTAGTAGCCCCGCTGCTCCAGCTATATGCTGTAGCTGTGCCTGATGTAACCGTAGCCGTGGCAGAACCATTGGCGCTGCTACATGATGCATTGATAGAACTGGTAGTAATAGCCGGCGCGCCGGTATTGCCAACTACTGCGCTGGCGGTAGCTGAACAACCACCCGGACCTGTTACGGTAACCGTATAGGTACCTGCCGCCAGGTTGCTTGCTGTAGCTGTGGTGGCACCGCTGCTCCAGCTATAACCGGTAGCATTGCCCGAGGTAACCGTTACAGTGGCCGAGCCATTGCTGCTGCCACAAGTAGCACTATTTGCCGAAGAAGAAACCACGATACCACCGGTAGAACCTACCACGGTGCTGGCAGTGGCCGTGCAACCTGCTGATGATGTAACTGTAACGGTGTAGGTACCTGCCGCTAAGTTTGAAATAGACTGCGTTGTACCTCCGCCGCTCCAGGCATAGCCTGATGCAGTGCCGCCCGATATAGAAGCAGTTGCGGTACCGGTGCTGGCACAACCGGCATTAGTAGATGTAGCAGAGGCAGTGATACCGGTAGAAGAAGCAACCACAGCACTTGCTGTAGCCGAACAAGCACCTGCCGAAACAGTTACTGTATAAGTACCGGCTGCTACGTTACTAATAGATGCATTCGTTCCGCCGTTGCTCCATGCATAACCGGTAGGAGTGCCACCGGTAGCTGTTACAGTAGCACCGCCGTTATTGTTGCCGCAAGTGGTATTGCTATTGGTAGCAGAAGCCGTTAAAGAGCAAGTAACAGAGCAGTTAGGTAGTGAGCCTGCATTAGCTATTAATAAAGTAGTACCGTAATCGTCTACAATCTGAAGCGGGAAAGTACCCGGCGGCGTTGCGTTAGAGCCTGTGGCAAATTGCTGCCATACGTTTACAGTAGTAGCGCAGCCCGTAGGGAAACAAAGTAGAGGTACTATACAGCCACTACAATCCTGTTGCTGCACTTGTTTATTCCAAACATAGTTACCTGAGCCACCTGAGGCAGTATAAGTGCCATTTGTCTCCTTACAGGCAGTAACAGGTAAACAATTATTTACGGTTATGCTGATAGAATCGCTACCGCAGCCAAGCGTATTTTTGATAACATGAACGCCAGGGCCGGCAGTAGCCGGTGTAAACAAGCCAGTTGTTGGATTTACTCCCGGCCCGCTCCATACACCGCCTGGCGTTGAGGGGGTTAAGGCAAATGCAGGTGCTGTAGTACAAACAGGGCCGGCCGAACAGATGGCTGCATCGCAACAAGATAAAACCGGAATAGCACATGCACCGGCTGCAATAGATTGAATGTACCCCTGACGAGGCTGGTTAGAGCCAGAATTGAAGTTAGAACCGCAAGCAATAATATCTCCGTTGGTACTAACATGCACATCGTACACATTAAAAGTAGTGGCATAGGTAGTCTGTTGAACAAGGCTAGAGTTAAACTTAACTACCTGGTTTTTTGACCCTACGTATATATTTCCGCAATCATCGATATCTATACCGCTGTTTTGCACATAACTACCGCCGAAACCTGTAGAAAAAGCCCCTCCGGGAATAGCTACCGATGTTAATATTGCACCAGTTGCAAAATCACGCTTGTCTAGCCTGTCGCCGCGGTGTGTATACACAAATCCTGCATGAAATTTTATTGCACAGATACCGGTATTATCTACTCTGAAATCTTCGCATTTGTAACTCAGGCCATAGGAATTAGGTGTTTTGAAAAAGCTGCCGTTAGGCCCACACAACGAAAAATTCTGATGTATATATCCAATAGTATCGTGCGTAAGGAAATAATACTTTCCGTTACCGCAGGCTGTAATGCTCCTCACCTCTTGTACTTTAGGTGGAAAAGAAATTGTTGACCCTTCTGCCACAGTAACATCGGTGGTCACACTTCCATTTGTGGTATTTATATCAAAAATAGCAGCCTTCAACTGTGGTGGTAATGCGAATGCACCGGAAGTGCCGCCTACTACCAATTTTGTTTGGTCGCAGTTAAAAGAGATACTCCAATACTCATCTGAGTTACCAAGGCTTCCGCCTCCGTTGGTACTCCAAACCAAACTACCCGCTGTATTTATTTTTTGCAGGCCTGCAGTAGAACCTCTGGTTACATAAGAGTTTCCGGCGTTATCGGTTGCCACGGTTCCTAACCATGCATTGGAAGTATCATAGGGAGTGATGTATGTCCATTGCAATACACCAGCGGGATTATATTTTAGTAACTGCATAGGCATTACACCACCTATGATATAAACATTACCTGCGACATCTCTTTCACATTCCCAAACACAATCCCAGTTAGTAGCAAACGTAGGTTGCTGAACCCAAGGGTCAATTACAACCTTTTTGGTATTGTCGTAGTTACCCAGCTGAAACGAAACAGTTTTTCCGTTGCGAACAAAATTAGAAGCTATCGGAGTGTTAGTGCCTTCATAAAAAGTTTTTGGGGCGTGCTCAATAATATCACCAAACATAGTGGCATACCTCAGATTGCCTTTTTTATCAGTTTTTATTTTAGAAACATCCGAATAACGCATTTTGATTTGAGATGGATCTGCACCCGGGTATAGAATAAAATTATATTCTATACCATCTTTAGGATGAAAAACATATTCCACATCAATATTAGGGTAGAGGTTTTTATACAAAATCTTTTTATACCCGTTCAAGTGGTCAATACTCTTATTGCCGATACCATAATTGTAGTAATTATTAACTGTGCCTAGTGCCACCACCTCCACGTGTGGATTGGCGTTTACCCATTCCATTTGAACAAAGTCTTTACGAACAATCATTCTAGACTCGCGCTCTTCCATTTCCTGATGGCTTATTTTACTGCCTTTGGCAATTTCTTCACGCATCTCCTTTTCGCGCTCCTCTCTTTGCTCGTGAGTGGGCCCCACCCTTTCTTCTAACCTATAGGTAAGACCGTTTCTGGTAAATAAAATCTGATTAGAGATACTCTCTGTGCCAAAAAGAATTTTGGAGCCCGGCAAATTATTCAAGTTATCGAACTGCCCCTTATTTTCAATAAATACCTTTTGAGCTTCAGGGGTAATTTTCCAGTTGGTTTGTGCGGTCTGTGCGAATAAACTGCAGACCGATACAAACAGGCTAAAAGTAAAAATGCTTTTCATATTGTTATTTGAGTTAGCTATTTGAGCGATAAGTTTGTGAATATATAAACATGCGAAATACCTGTGCAAATATTTTTTGAAAGGCGGCTGGAAACGTAAAAATCCAATTCCCGAATTAGTTCAATTATTAATAGTCGGATTTTGATTGTAAGGCGTTGTGCGTACCTTAAAACAAATCCCCGTATGCCCTTTCCGGCATACGGGGATTATATACAACTCAAGAATACTACCACCTAACCCTGGCGGTTACAAAGAAATTGCGCCCCGGGGCACTAATGCCG
>DATGXP010000590.1:0-1910 GCA_035298845.1 Chitinophagales bacterium | reverse complement strand
GCAAGGAAACTGAGTTTCCGGTAGCGGTCCGCTATAGCCGCGCCGATATGAAACAATTTCTGCCCGACTCTTCCGTTGGTTTAATAAAGGTAGAAGTAACCGTAACCGGCGAAATAACCTTTGCCAATATGTTTGGCGGCGGCAAAATTTTGGTAGAACAAACAGACTCGATAGTAATACCCGGATTATAATGAGAAGGCAAACCCACTATTTTATTTTGCTGGCCTTTGTGCTGCCGGTGCTGCTGTCATCGTGTAAGATTTATGCACCTACTTTTAAAAGTATAGAAAACGTACACTACGAGCGCCTGCAGGCCAATGGCTTTAAGCTGGGCGCCGAAGCCGTATTTAATAATCCCAACAAAATTAAATGCACCATTAAAGATATACAGGTAGATGTGGTGCTGGATAAAAAACTGATAGGTGTGCTGGGCGAAAAAACCGATGTAGATGTAATACAGGCCAGCGAGTTCCGCATACCGCTGGGCATTAAAATAAAACCCGAAGGCACCATATTGGATGATATAAAAACCCTGTGGGGCATATTTGCCGATAAAGAATCAGACCTCTATTTTATTGGCAAAGTAAAAATCAAAGTGATGGGCATACCCATCAGCATACCCATTAAATACTCCCGCAAATTTAAGCTAAGCGAATTCAGGGGCAAAGCACCAAAGTAACACCGGTTGCTTCACCTTAATTGCATTTGCATTTCTTCTGTTGCCTCGCAGTTAACCTTGTACTCTGTATTTCTATATACTTATGTGGTAAATTGTATTTCGCATTTGCATTCATTGTATTTCTCGCATTTCTTCTGTTACCTCGCAGTTAACCTTGTACTCTGTATTTCTATATACCTATGTGGTAAATTGTATTTCGCATTTGCATTCATTGTATTTCTCGCATTTCTTCTGTTGCCTCGCAGTTAACCTTGTACTCTGTATTTCTATATGCCTATGTGGTAAAAAAATGTATTTCCTGTATTTGTATTGGCATTCTTCCCCATTTGCACTTACTTCGTATTTCATACTTCTAAATTCTAACTTCCATTGGGTTACAAAGCTGCCCTTGCCAAACTTGCCGCCAACATCATTGCCCCCGGTGTTTACCGCGAGCAGAAAAACGCCGTGGCTATACAAAAGGGCATACTGCAATACCTGCTTAAAACTGCCGCTAATACCGACTTTGGCAAAGCCCACAACTTTGCAGGCATTAAAACCTACGACGATTTTAAAGCCGCCGTTGCGCTGCACGACTACGAAGACCTGCGCAACTACATATCCCTGATTACCGATGGCAAAAAAGATGTGCTATGGCCCGGCCTGCCGCTTTACTTCTGCAAATCATCAGGTACCACATCGGGTGTAAAATACATACCGGTTACCACCAGCCAGATAAACGAAATGATACGCGCCGGGCGCAACAGCATAATGATGTATGTGGCCGAGACCGGCAATGCCGGTTTCTTCGACCATAAAATGATTTTCCTTCAGGGCACGCCTGAGCTGAACAACAGCGGGGTAATACCCACCGGCAGGCTAAGCGGCATAGTGTATAACCACACCCCCTTTTATGTAAAGCAGAACCGCATGCCAAGCTACCGGGCTAACTGCATTGCCGATTGGGAAGAAAAGATAGACTCCATTGCCCGCGAAACCCTCCACCAGCGCATGAGCCTTATCAGCGGCATACCGCCCTGGGTGGTTATGTATTTCGAAAAACTGAAAGAGCTGAGCGGCAAGCAATACATCAAAGATATTTTTCCCGATTTCAAGGTCTTCTCTTACGGTGGGGTAAACTACGAACCCTACCGCCAGCAGATGGAAGAACTGATTGGATTTAAGATAGACTCGGTAGAAACCTACCCCGCCAGCGAGGGCTTTATTGCCTACCAGGATAGCCAGACCCAAC
>DATGXP010000589.1:0-2211 GCA_035298845.1 Chitinophagales bacterium | reverse complement strand
TACGATGACCCTACGGTAGCCAAGGGAGCTTATAACCGTAAAGATTTCTTCTTTGAGTTAGAGCCTTTCCGCCTGGATAGTTTGAACAACTTTAGCGTAGATATTATTAACTGGAAAGGTAAGTTGGTGTCCGGTGGTATTTTTCCGGATATGAAAGACAGCGTGCACCTGCAAGCCGATGGCTCGCTGGGCTTTAAAGCTGAAACTCCGCCCGGAGGTTACGATTTGTATAAGGGCAAAGGAAAGTACTGGGGTAAGTTTGAGTTGAACTACGATGGTATGGCTGCCGATGGCCGCATTATTCACAGCACAGCTGACTTTACATCGCACGATATCCGCCTGTTTCCCGATTCGATGCTGGGAACCACAGATAGCATTACAATAGCCAAAACATTTGAAGGTGTAAAAACACCAGCTGTGGTTGGTACCTTCGAGCAGATTTTCTGGCGCCCTAAGGCAGATAGTATGCACATTAACATGATGAATGCCGACCATCCTTTTTCTATGTACGACGACGGCTTCACCACATTCAAAGGCAACCTGCTTTTAACAGCAAAAGACCTTCGCGGTAATGGTTTGTTGGATTGGAATGAAGCAACGCTGGAGTCGAAAGATTTTGCGTTCCACACTATGGACCTGGCGGCAGATACGGCGGCGCTTAACATTAAATCTACCGGCGATAAGGTGACCTTTAAAACACCTAACGTAAATGCCAAAGTGGATTTTAAAACGCGTATCGGCGATTTCGTTTCTAATCAAAAGAATATCCCTACCGATTTCTCCTACAATCAATACAACACGGCTATCAACGAGTTTAAGTGGTTTATGGATGAGAAGATACTTGACTTTAAGGCGCCACCACAAGGCCCCGGCGAGTACTTTAACTCTACCCGCCCCGACCAAAAGGGCCTTCGCTTTTTGGGTAAACGCGCTACTTACAGTCTTATCACTTCTATCATCCGTGTAGAGAAGGTGCCGGAAATACGGGTGGCAGATGCCAGTGTAATACCGGATAGCGGTGTGGTAATTATTGAAGCTGAAGCGAAGATGCAGCAGTTGCAAAACGCAACTATTATTGCTGATACTATCACTAAATATCATAAAATTGAGAAAGCAACCGTAGATATTTACAGCAAAGAAGAGCTAAAGGGTTTTGGTATTTACCGGTATAATACCAAGGATATAAAAGAGATAATCGAGTTTAAAGATATACTCTGCAAAAAGGAAAAAGAAGGTGAACGCAAAAAAGCGCACGACATCTGGCTGCTAAATGCCAATGCCGATATAGTTAAGGATTCTAATTTCGTAATTTACCCCAACGTAAAATTTGAAGGTGACGTACACTTGCTTTCTGTCAATAAGTTTCTTGGGTTTAAAGGGTATGCCAATATCGGTTTGAAACATGCCGGTGTGCAGGCGTCCGACTTTTTTATAGATCAGGATGTTAACCCCGAGAAACTCGAATTAAAGTTTGATGACAAAACGAAGAACGCCAACGGCAACCTGGTTAGCGCAGGTATTCATCTGAACGCAGCAGAAGATGTGCGCGAGATGTATGCCACATTTATGGGTTCTAAAAAAGATGCGAAGGATATCACGCTGTTTCAAACTAAGGGCATAATTACACAGGCTGCGTCGGGCGAGTATTCTTATGGCGATGAGAAGAAGATAAAAGACAATTCACCGCGCGGGAATGTCATCCGTTACGATGATAAAAAAGGTATAGCCAAGGCAGAAGGTAACTTTAATTTATCTACCAATTTCGGAATTATCAGAACTAAAGCTGCAGGCTTTGCCGATGTATACCTGGATAGTTCTAAATATAAGTTCAATCTTACCTTTGGTATAGATGCTAACATAGAGCCTAAGATTCAGGAGCGCCTGGAGTTTTATATGGGCGGCGATAATGTAGACCTTGCAGATATAAACTATGAAACCGAGAAGCAGCGCAAGACTATGCAGTTTTTGACAGACGAAAAGGATGATAAAAAACTGATGGAGGAATTTGAAAAAGTACCGGTGTTTAACAAGCGCCCTAAAGGCTTTGACTATAACTTTGTATTCAGCGATGTAAACTTTGTTTACGACTCAATGGATATATCGCTTCGCTCAGTAGGTAAAATAGGTGTGGCTATGGTGGGCAAGAAAGTGGTGAACAAAAAGTTGGATGGTTATATCGAGTTTCAGTATAAAGGTGGTGCCGATATATTT
>DATGXP010000588.1:0-1517 GCA_035298845.1 Chitinophagales bacterium | reverse complement strand
GTGGCACCTGCAAGCCATAACAGCGGCACCCATACTTTAACGTGGATAGTGCCAGGCCTTCTACTTAGCAACGGTATAACATCTATCGAGGCGATTTTCAATATCCCATCCTCTACACCTATTGGGGAGCTGCTAAATGCGCACGTAAGTGTAGGGCCTGATGACGCAGATTGTAATACCCAAAATAATACTGTGGATTTGCCAATGCTTGTTCGCGGGCCATTTGATCCTAATATTAAAGAGTGCTTTCCCGATTCGGTTATCAACCCCGGTGATAGTATGCTGACTTATACTATTCATTTTCAAAACACGGGTAACGATACTACCCGCTTTATAATAGTACGCGATACCCTGTCGGAATACGTAGACCCTGCCACCGCACGAACTATTGCGAGCTCGCTTACCTTTTCGCAATTTATTGTGTCGGAACAAGGTATACTAACCTGGATATTTGACCCCGCGGCATTGCCCGACAGCGCCAGCGATCCTGTTAACAGCCATGCTTCTATTACCTACACTATTATGGTAGATAAGAACCTTACACCCGGCACAGTAGTGAATAACCGTGCCTCTATTTACTTTGATTACAATACACCGGTACATACCAATACAGCCAGTAACACGGTTACTACCCTTATTGGTATTGCAGAAACAAAAGCTAATGCAGCTGGATTTAGAATTTACCCTAATCCTGCAAGTAGTATAGTAACTGTAAGTGTGGATGAAAGCCTGGTTGGCAGCCAGCTTACTATTACGGATGTTACCGGTAGAAAGGTTAAGAACTTGCAGTTACAATCTGCCACTCAAAATCTTTCTATTGAAAACTTTGCCAGTGGGGTTTACATGCTTATGGTAAGTAATGGAAAGCAAACTACGACGAAAAGGTTGGTTGTGGGGAGGTAATTACTACCAAAGTTTCCACCATGACTTTTTATCGCTCTTCTTGTTAAAACTTCCACCAATCAAAGTCTTTGTATCAATGTCATAAAAAAATGGAACCCATTCGTTAGAATCATATACGGGGTAGTATGCAACTCCGGTTACAAGGTTATTATCAACCTTTACATCTTTTAGTCCATCAAAAGATATTCGTTCTGATTGCCAATGGATTCCGTCTGCCTCAACAATAGTTAAGTCTGTCGTATCCGTTAAGACAAACCTATTGTTATTAGCTTTAAAGACATTCTTATAGCTACTACCAAAAACTGAAACTGGCTGTGTTTCATTTGGGTTAACTATGTAACACATTCCACCAGCAATTACCAAAAGGTTGTGTGTGTTTTCAAGTTCAATTACTTGCTTCAATTCTGTACAGCCTGTTTCAAAGTTTGCCACCCAATCTGATCCGTCCAATTTATGAAAACGAACGGCAAAACCTTCGGAATAAAATGGATTTCCATCATACGATACAGGGACATACATTGGCCCATAGACTGGTAGGGAGGCTAATACTTCATACTGTTTTCCACTAACCATCTTATCATTTTAAACTGTGTATATACGTTAACTCATGTATA
>DATGXP010000587.1:0-13242 GCA_035298845.1 Chitinophagales bacterium | reverse complement strand
GTTCCGATTTTGTTATGTTCTTTCACATACTTACCGGGCAAATTGAGAAGAAAGTAGACGAAGCTCACCGCACTATAGGCGTGCAGAACAAATGGAAGTAATGAAAGTCCTCTTTATTCTTTGCTTTTCATGTTGCACGCTGGCAATAAGCGCCCAACAGAAGTTTGATAAGGTTAGAACCGGCAAATTGCAGGTACAGGATTTTTCGGCCGATGCCGAAATGAGGCAATGGTTTTTGCCGGAATACCGGGCTTATGAAGTGAACGAAGGCCTTCTGGAAAAGATTAACCAATATTTAACCGGCAAGCAGTTAGTGCTGGTTTTTGGCAGTTGGTGCAGCGATAGCCAGCGCGAAGTGCCGCGGTGGATCAAGGTACTTAACCGGGCAGGCTTTTCTATGGAGAACATGAAAGTATTTGGCGTAAGCCGGAACAAAAAGGCGCCTTCGTTTGTTGTTAAAAAACATAACACCATAGCAGTACCTACTTTGGTAATTTATGAAAAAGGTAAAGAAGTAAAGCGCATAGTAGAAACACCCAAGGGAAGTTTTGAGAGTGATTTGGTGAATTGATTAGATAACCCGAACAGACCACATTACCATGAACCTGCAGAAACTGGAAAAGCAAACACACGAAGCCATCGACTACTGGATAAACGAGTACAAGCGGTACGATTTCGACCAAATTACCCGCAAACCTACCGAACACGACTGGAGCCTGGGGCAGGTAGGCATACACTTATGGATGAGCGCCAAAGGTTTCTTTTTTAAAAATGCCGAGCGCTGCCTTATGCAGGAAGGTACTGAGGCCGGCAAGAAGATGAAGTTTTCATCGCATATTATTTTCACCTTCAAAATGCTGCCGCCGGTTAAATACGAAATGCCCCGCCAGGTGGCCGTAGTGCCTAAGCAACCTGAAACAAAGGAGCAGTTGATAGCCAAGCTTGAAGAAGTGAAGGCTATGGCCAGCGATTTTATAAAGCGCATACCCCAAAGCAACCCCGACCTTAAAATAAAGCACCCTTTCCTTGGCTGGCTTAATACCGCCGAGTGGATTACCCTCTGCAACATACACTTCCGCCACCATGTACGGCAGAAAAAGCGCATTGAGAAGTACTTTGGGTGGAAGTAAAATTTTTGTTTGCCCAAATCGTTTACTTTAGCGCCTTCAAAATTTACAAGTGAAACGCCTGCTATTTTCAGCCTTTGCCATACTACTATCCGCTACCCAATTTTTAAGCGCACAAACCACCACAAAGTGGACATTGGAAACGTGTATTGACTACGCCTTTAAGCACAATATACAGGTAAGACAGGCCGAGGTGCTTGCATCGGTTTCTAAAAACGATAACCTGCAAAGCAAGCTTAACCTTTTGCCTTCGGTAGATGGTAGCCTTACCTTTAGCAATAACTTTGGTAACGGTTTCAACCCGCAAACCTATAGCTTTGCCGAAGGTAACTCACAATCATTACAAGCCTCTTTGCAGGCAGGCCTGCCCATATTTACGGGTTTACAGCAGATATATAATATAGAGCGCACCAAATACGAATTGATAGCCTCTAAATTCGATTACGAAAACAGCAAGCGCAACATAGCCTTATCGGTAGCGTCATCGTACCTGCAAATACTTTTGAACAAAGAGATTTTGAAAGTAGCGGAAAAGCAAAAGCTGTTAACGCAAGACCAGAATGCCTCTATAAATGCACGCATCCGTGCAGGCAGCCTGCCCGAAACTTCCGGATATGATTTTGATGCGCAGCTTGCCCGCGATGAAGCCAATGTGGTAGCTGCCCAAAACGCTGTAGACCTAGCTACCCTATCACTAAAACAATTGTTACAGTTAAATGATGAAACATTCGTGATAGAAGTGCCCGAGATAAAGCTGGATAATGTAGAGGATATCACTGCACTTACATCAGCATCTATCTATCAATCGGCCCTTGGCACACAACCAAGTATATTGAGCGCCGAAGCCAGGCTAAAAAGCGCCAACGCATCGCGCAAAATTGCTTATGGTGCATTGAGTCCTACTATATCAGTGTTTGGCAACCTGAGTGCCGGTTACTTTAGCCAGGATGCACTTTATCGTACCCGTGTAGATACCATCAATTTGGGGGGAACTCCATTTTACATTCCCAGTAACGACTTCGACCGGTATAAGACAGTACAGGAAGGTTTGAAAGATAACTTTAGAAAAGTGATTGGTGTAAGCCTGAATGTGCCTTTATTCAGCAAATGGCAACGCGTAACCAACATACAAAATGCCCGCCTGCAAATGCAGATACGCGAGTTGCAGTTAGAGGGCACCAAAAATCAGTTTCGTGTAGATATAGAGCAGGCTTATACCAATACCAAAGCCGCTATACAAAGCTATGTAGCCAATAGCAAGGCGGCCGAAGCAGCCAATAAATCATATACGGCTTTTGAGAAAAGGTTTGGTGCCGGTATGTTAGGCACCTTCGATTTGCAGCAGTCTAAAAACAACGTGGCTATAGCAGAGTCGGAAATGATAAAAGCAAAATACACCTATGTATTTCGTCAAAAGGTACTGGATTTTTACCAGGGTAAACCTTTAAGACTAGAAAGCGAATTGAAGTAACACAACACACAGAAGAAAGTAAAGGCGATAACCACACATGAAAAACAATAAACTTTTAATAGGCCTGGGAGTAGCATTAGCTGTGCTATTGATATTTGCCGTAATAGGTAAAAAACAAGGTTGGGTAGGCAAAGGCGATGTACTGGAAGTAGCAGTTGATAAGGCGACAAAGCGCTCGTTGGTAGAAACTGTAACCGCCAGTGGAAAGATAAACCCGCAAACCGAAGTGAAATTAAGCTCTGAGGTTTCGGGCGAAGTAATACAGTTGAATGTACAGGAAGGTGACTCGGTAAAGAAGGGAAAACTAATGGCTGTAATTAACCCGGCTATTTACGAGGCCATTGTAACACAAGCCACGGCCAGCGTTAATCAATTAAAAGCAAGCTTATCAAGCGCACGCGCTACAGCCATACAGGCAAAAGCATCGTTCGACCAGGCTAAACGCAACTTCGACCGTAATACTCAGCTACACAACGAGAAGGTGATTTCTGACGCAGAGTATGAAGGCGTTAAACTGCAATTTGACCAGGCCAGCGCCAATTACGAAACAGCTACAGAGCAGGTGAACGCTGCCAATTTTAGCGTAAGCAGCGCCGAGGCACAATTAAAACAGGCAAACGACAACCTGCGCAAGACAACTATTTACGCACCAATAGATGGTATCGTATCGCTGGTAAATGTAAAGCTGGGTGAGCGTGTGGTAGGTACCGCACAAATGGCCGGTACAGAAATTATCCGTATAGCCGACCTGAACAATATGCAGGCAGAGGTAGATGTAAATGAGAATGATGTATTGCGCATATCGCTGGGCGATACAGCTGATATAGAGGTAGATGCTTACATCAAAAAGAAATTCAGAGGAGTTGTTTCGCAGGTGTCTTATTCTTCTACCAGTTCTGTTCAGCAGGTTATCAGCACATCGCAGGCCACCAACTTTACAGTTAAAATCAAGTTGCTTAAAGAATCATACCTTGATTTAATTAAACCAGAAGTGGGCAAATTGTTCCCTTTCCGCCCTGGTATGAGTGCTACAGTAGATATTAAAACCGAAGCCAAAGAAGGTGTGCTTACTGTGCCTATTCAATCGGTTACTACCCGCGAAGAGAAAGACCTGAAGGAGAAAGATGAAGACTACGCCAAAACTGCGGCCGCCAAAGCCAAAGCAAAAGAAGACGAGAAGAAAGATGTAGCCGAAATTGTATGGGTTACAGAGAATGGGAAAGTAGTAGCTAAAAAAGTAACTACCGGTATACAGGATGCCAACTACATTGAAATTAAGTCGGGCCTTACTGATGGCGAAATGGTAGTAAAAGCTCCTTTCAAATTGATTTCAAAAACACTTAAAGATGGCGATGCCATTAAAGTAGTAGAAGAAAAAGATTTGTTTAAAGATGATAAGGCCGAGGACAAATAGGCACTAAGCATCTACCTGTGGCTCTACGCCTAAAATCTTAAGTGCATTCATAGCAGCATTCTGTTCTGCTATTTTTTTGCTAAAGCCTTCGCCGCGTGCAATTGCCTTTCCGTTTATCTCCAAGTCTATAACAAAGTAAGCCCGGCGGTTCTTGCTTTTCTCTTCAGCCACTTTAAAATCGATACTCTTGCCCTCACGCTGTATGTAATGGAAAATCTGGCTCTTGAAATCGGAATTGGTTACTTCCAGATTATCTACGTCTATAAGGTTTTTGAGTACTCTTGTAAGTATAAATTTCTTAGTGGCATCAAAACCTGCATCTAAATACACAGCACCAACCAGCGCTTCAAAGGTATTACCGGCCAGGTCCTTCGATACATCATTCATGCTGCGCCGGTTATAGGCTAGTTTTTCTACCAACCCCAGCTTAGTACCCACTTCATTTAACGACTTGCGGTTTACAATTTTCGAGCGCAGTTCGGTCATAAACCCTTCCTCTTTATAGGGATACTTTTTAAACAAATACTCGCACACAATAGCATCCAGTATAGAATCGCCCAGCAACTCTAACCGTTCATTGTTTTCTTTTGTCTCTATAAATTTGCTACGGTGCTGAAATACCTGCTTAAACAGTTTAAGGTTAGAGGGTGTAATTCCCGTAATGCTTCGTATGTACGAAGCCATCTGCTTATCGTCAGAAAAAAAGGTGTTGTAGAATTTTCTTATCACCAGTGAGGCTAAACGGTTAAAGGTTTAAAGGTAGCATTTAGCCATTATATTTCTTAAACAACACCGTTGCATTATGCCCGCCAAAGCCAAATCCGTTACTCATAGCTACGTTTACGGTGCGCTTTTGTGGTTTGTTGAAGGTAAGGTTAAATCGTGGGTCAATAGCGGGGTCGTCGGTAAAATGGTTGATGGTTGGGGGCACTATGCCATCTTTAATTGCCATTATACAGGCTATGGCCTCTACAGCGCTGGCGGCACCTAACAGGTGACCCGTCATAGATTTTGTGCTGCTTATATTCAGGTTGTAAGCGTGGTCGCCAAATACCTTTTTAATAGCAGAAAGCTCAGCAATATCGCCGAGCGGGGTAGATGTGCCATGCACATTTATATAATCAACGTCGGTTGGCTTAAGACCGGAATCTTCAAAGGTTCCCTGCATGGCCAGTGCTGCCCCCAAACCTTCGGGGTGCGGCGCTGTTAAATGGTGAGCATCTGCACTAAGTCCGCCGCCTACCAACTCGCAGTAGATTTTTGCACCCCGCGCCAGGGCATGTTCCAATTCTTCAATGACAATAGAGCCTGCCCCCTCGCCTATTACAAAACCATCGCGGTCTTTATCAAACGGGCGCGATGCCGTTTCCGGGTCATCGTTTCGCTCGCTCATGGCGCGCATGGCATTAAAGCCGCCGATACCACCGGGGCTAATAGGCGCCTCAGATCCACCGGTTACAAATACAGATGCTTTATTTAAGCGGATAAGGTTGAATGCTTCAATCAGGGCTATATTGCTGGTGGCGCAGGCTGCTACGGTGGCAAAGTTAGGCCCACGGTAACCATAGCGCATAGATATAAGCCCGGCGGCTATATCTATAATCATTTTGGGAACATAAAACGGATTAAAGCGCGGTGTGCCGTCGCCTTTTGCAAAGGCAATAATCTCTTCATGAAAAACATCGAGGCCACCTACACCCGAACCCCAAATAACACCTACCCTGTCTTTATTCAAACCGGTAGCGGTATCAAGACCCGCATCTTTAATGGCTTCGTCGCCACAAACCAAAGCATACTGTGTAAAGCGGTCGATACGCTTTACTTCTTTGCGGTCGATAAACTGGTAAGGGTCAAAGTTTTTTACCTCGCAGGCAAACCGGGTACGGAATTTAGAAACATCAAAACGGGTAATAGGGGCGGCACCGCTAACTCCGTTCTGTAGGCTATTCCAATATTCTCCGGCGGTGTTCCCTATGGGTGTAAGGGCTCCAAGTCCGGTAACAACTGCTCGTTTCAAAACCATGCTCTGCTGAGTGTTTTAGGAAGTAGAAATAAAGTGCTTTTCAGTAGCGCTTCTAAACGCCTGTTTGCCTCCTTTATTTTCCGTTAAAAATCATGGCACTATTATAAAAACAAAGTGGCAGATTATTAGTCTGCCACCCTTTCAATTTTTTCTTTCTCTATTACTTGCTAACGGTTTTTTCAAGGTATTCTATGGCCTGTCCAACAGTGCCAATCGTTTCGGCCTGCTCATCTGGTATGCTGATATTGAATTCCTTCTCGAATTCCATAATCAATTCCACAGTGTCCAGTGAATCGGCGCCCAGGTCGTTGGTAAAGCTAGCCTCAGGAGTTACCTGGCTTTCTTCAACACCTAGTTTGTCAACGATAATTTTCTTTACTCTTTCTGCGATGTTTGACATGTCTTTTGGTTTTAAATGTGGTGCGAAAGTAAAAACATCCCGCCCTTTGCCAAAAAAATGTTTTTGTGCATAAAACAGTTGTTATAACGCTGTTTTTCGGGTGATTATCAGTTCCTTTCGCGGTATACTATATCTATGGCCAGCCCAGCGATTATTAGCAATGCCATAATATTAGAGTTGCCCTGCACCGATTCATCTATCGATATCATATAGTTGTCGGAATTGGTAAACAACTCTTTACCCAAGCCCGACCATTGCTTGGTTACCAGGCCCAGCTGCTTTCCTGTAATATCAGTAAAGGTATAGTTCCACTTAAAGAACTCACCGGTAACCTGTGCCAGTTTGGTATTGTTGCTTTCGTATACATCAAACATCCCTTTTAACGAAAATGCCTTGCTTTGAAAGTAGCCGAGGTTATTGCCAGCCGAATCTGTTACCGACACCTTAGGTGCCCAGAAGCCCGATTTTTTGATAGTGTATAATACCTGCTGCGAGGCCGCATCTTTAATGTCCACCTTAGTGCCAAAGAATTGCTTTTTTATAAACAGGCGTGAGTATTTATGCAGCGGGCTTATGTTTTCTTCCGCTATAGCAATGGTCTCTTTGCTTTCGGGGTTGGTAATAAAGTATTTGCTGGTCAGCTTAAACAGGGCAAACTCCTGTTTGATAAAATAGTTGGATTGAGTAAACATAGGGGTGTATGTGGTTTGGTTGAAATTGCAAGATAATAAACGCTGTTACATACATGATACAAAATGGCAATGAGTAATGGCTGTTTCGGCCGCAGGCTTGCCGGTGTAAGCAGGAGCTAATGCTATTGTCTTCAGTTCCCCCTGATTTCCCTTACGCGTGGTCTCAAAGTCGATTGGAATCTGCAAATCGGCATATATTTTTTTGTAATCGTAAATGCGTATCCGGCTTTGGGGCTGTATAGAGTTATCTATCCATTGCCATTGAGTATCGGTAAACTGCAGGAAATTATAGACGTTGATGGATTTGTCGAAATGCGCAAAGTGGTCGCTCATATCTATAAAGTGCGACATGATGCCACCGTTCTTTTTCACGACCCTTTTAAAGTCTTTTAAAATAGGTATCAGTATTTCGGGGTAAATGTGTTCGAAAGTATTGTTGGAGTTAACCAGGTCTATAGAGCTATCGGCCAGGGAGAGCTTACGCGCATCTTCTATCAGATAAGTAATGTTTAACCGGCTTAACATTTCCTCCAGGGTAAGACTATCCAGCTGCTCAATTATACCCGTTAACACAGCCCACCTTTCAGGTAATATACTTACGTAATCTTTAAGCAGGTTGCGGTCGTTACACTCTATTATTTTATGAATGGTCGTGGCCAGCCTTTCTTTAGAAGTAAGAAAAGAAATATCTACTGAATAGATTTTTGAAGAACCTGCCAGGAAAAATGTGATAGGCACAATAGGATACCAGCCGGTGCCTATTTCAAGACTTGTCTCCGGCGCAGGTTTGCCCGAATACTTTTTGTAATAATCCAGGTGTTCGCGGGCATGGCCCAGGCGGTCGTAAAAGTAATCATCCGACAGGTTTACGCCTTTGGTTACATATTTTTGAAACACATAGTTTATGTTATGGCTAAAGGGTAAGTAAGAAATTGTTTTTTGAACAATCGCTTTTAAAATCCATTTTTTCATGGGTGGGTTTCTGGTATTACTTAAGGGTATTGCTCGGTGTAATCAAGGTCTTTTGCAAAGGTTTCTTTAGCGCGTAAAATAGCCCATAGTGAAAGCCCCAGGCAAACCACACCCACCACAAAAGCGCTGGTTACATTATTTAAAAAGCTGCCCGATAAAAACTGGAACAGCATAGTAATAAGCGGAACCGCACCCCGCACAAAGTTAGGTGTGGTAGTGGTTACCGTGGCGCGTATGTTGGTGCCAAACTGCTCGGCGGCTATGGTTACAAATATGGCCCAGTAGCCGGTTGCACAGCCCACTAAGAAAGTGAGCAGGTAAAATCCCTGCACCGAAATACCGGTGGCGAAAAACAAATAGTACGTAAGCAACACAATACTAAAGGCAAGGTATAGCAATACCACCTTTCGGCGGCTGCGCAATAGCTGGCTGATAAGCCCGCTGAACACATCGCCCACACTAAGTCCGATGTAAGCATACATCAGCGCCGAGCCATTCACCACTTTCCCTTGAATCTGCAGATCCTTAGCCCATATCAGTTCGCTGTTGGCTACTATCAGGCCAATGAAATACCAGATAGGCAGGCCTATTAAAATACAATTGAGGTATTTTAAAAAACGCTCTTTGTTGTTGAATAGCATACGGATATCGCCTTTGCTTACCTCGCTGTGCAGCACGCTTTTAAACATACCCGATTCGATAGTGCCTACACGCAACATTAGCAGTAACAGCCCCATCACTCCGCCCAGAATATACGCTACCTGCCAGTTGGCAAACGTGGTATTGAATATGCTGCCCAGCACATTGCCTATAGCTTGCCCGTTAGCCCCAACAAGCGCTGCCGCTACTGCACCCAGCGCCCCAAACGATACTATTATCATGGTGCCGTAACCGCGCTTTTCTTTGCTCATGGTTTCACTCACGAGTGTAATGCCTGCGCCTAACTCACCGGCAAGACCTATGCCTGCAACCACGCGTATAATGGCATACATGGGTATGCTGGTTACAAAGGCATTTAAAATATTGGCAGCCGAGTAAAGAAGTATAGAGCCGAAGAGCACCGATAGCCTTCCCTTTTTATCGCCCCACACGCCCCATAGTATACCGCCTATCAGCATACCGGTCATCTGCATATTGAAAAGGAAGATGCCGGTGCTTTTTAATAGCTCGGGCGCAGCGCCCTGCATAATTACTTCCAGGCTTTCCTTCTTTACTACGTTGAATAGTATAAGGTCATATATATCTACAAAGTAACCAAGGGCGGCTACTACTATAATGAAGTAAGTAATGAAGGAGGTTTTCTTTTCGCTCATTTTTTTGTAGACGTTAGTGTTACTGCATCTCCCTCTTTAAAATTAAATCTGTCGGCCTCCTTATCTAATGTAAAACAATAAAGGTGCAAGCGTGGGTTTCCCTGTTTATCTTTAGCGGCCATAGGGGCAAACATTTTACCCGCCATGCCATTTAATAAGTATGGCTTATTGTAATCAAACTGGTAGTCGATGGTAATGCATTCCACCAACACCACCCAGCCTGGGCCGGGTAGGTTAAATACTCCCTCTACTTTGAATTGAATCGGTTCCACTTTTTGAATAAAGGTGGAAAATAACAAAAACCGTTTCGGCAACAAGCAGCATGGCCCCGCCCTGGTGCAGCATACCCCAGCTCAATGGTATTTTGCCTATGCAATTCAACACTGTTATTATACCAATAGTAGCCTGCAACAATACCAACACCGGAAACAGGTTTAGCCCAAACCTGAAAACCTTATCGGTATTGAGCTTGCGCGATTTGAAATAGAACACCACCACCAGTATCAATAGCAGGTAAGCTGTGCAGCGGTGCGTAAACTGTATAAAGGTGCGGCCCCAGTGGTCTTGCGGAAGGAAGTTTGTGAAGCCTGCCCAGTTAGCGGGCTCACTCCATAAGACGGCCGGTATATACTCGCCATTCATATCGGGCCAGGTAGGGTAAGCAAGGCCGGCTTTCATACCCGATACAATGCCGCCTAAAAATATCTGTAGCAATAATACAACTGCAAATGCAACAGCTAAACCGCGCAAGGTTTTTAATTGATTATTGTTTATCGAGAGTTTAAAATTTTCTCTTAATACTGACAATGTAAGCCACACGGTCCAACCTAATAAAATAAAGGCCAGCACCAGGTGCACGGTTAACCTAAGTGGGGGAACAAACACACCGGTCAGTCCTCCTTTTACCATTATCCAACCTACAAAGCCTTGCAGGCCGCCAAAGAGGAACAAGCCGATTAGTGAGATGATTAAGCGCTTCTCTAAATACCCTTTGGCTATAAAATAGATGAAGGGGAAGATGAAAACCACGGCAAACATGCGGCCCCAAAACCGGTGAAAAAACTCCCAGAAGAAAATCCACTTAAACTCCTGCAGGGTCATTCCCTCGTTGATGATTTTGTACTGCACCTTTTCTTTATACAAATCAAACTCCTGGTTCCAGTCGGCCTCGTTAAGCGGGGGTACAATGCCGTTGAGGGGTTTCCATTGGGTGATAGATAAGCCCGACTCGGTAAGGCGTGTAACGCCGCCCAGTATCACCTGGAAGAAAACCATAACACAGCCGATGAGCAACCAGATACCTACAACCTTGCGAACGTGTGGAGACATGAGCGGGAAAATTTAAGCGGTGCGAATGTGGGCATTCTGTAGTACAAAACAAACGAACGATAGGATTGTTGGATAAGGTAATAGCGGCTTTTCAGCAAATACTGCTTTTATGTAACCCCTTACATGGCCTAAACTGCTTAAAATTAATTACTTATGAGAAAGTTATGTAAACCCCCTGATGTAAACCACCTTGTAACTATTTAATAATCAAGGTATTATTGAAAATCGATGAATGTTTACACTTTAAGAAAATGAACAATTTTCAATAAGCTGAATTTCAATGATTTAAAATAGAGATACTCTTTAAATATAAATGCAAATACTTTTTATATGATAAATTTTAAAATAATAGCTACTTGGCTTAGAATCAGAAACACTAAAATACTGTAGGCTGTAAACGAAAACAGCCGCCCTGATAAGCAGAGCGGCTGTTTCTGTAAAATCCGTCAAGAGACTAAGGTGGTTATTCTTTCACTATTCTTTGCGAAGCTTTGCCGTTGGCAGTAGTAATGTTTAGCATATACATACCGGCAGGCAGTGCCGAAATATCGATGGTATTGTTTTGCAATTGTGGTTGCAGCACCGAAGCACCCAACAGGTTGCTGACTTCTATGTTCTTTACCACTTCATTTACAACCTCAATAGTTAAGCGGCCGTTGGTAGGATTAGGATAAACGCGGAAATCTTTCAGCCTGTTAACTTCTGAAATAGCCGAGGGAGTTTCGCCGTAGGCGGTATTTAGCACGGGTGCAAAATCCGGGTCAGTAGCATCGTAAAATTCAGTTTTGCCACCGCTGGCGCCCGGGGTAGAAATTATAAACTGCACGTTATTATTGTTGTTAATAAACGGTAGTACAGAAACCGGCAAGTCTAAACGTACCCAATCATCGTTAGCGCTATTAGAACCAAACAAGCAGGGATTACCCGCTGCATCGCCTGCTGCCGAAAAGTCGGCGGCCTCTACGTTAGCGGTAGTTCCAAAGCTACCGCTCTTTATTTTTACTTCAATGTTGCTGGTTACCGGGTTGGTGCCGGTCAAGGCTTTTCTTCTTAAAAACAGGCTGGCCTTACGCAATGTAGTATCGGCCATAGCGCTGGTGTTAAATGAAAGAACAGTTGAAAATTGCTCTCCGCTGTTTTCGCCAACAAATAGCGAACTGGACACCGCACCGGTAGAAGAAACGGAGCCCGTTTGGCTTGTATTTTCAGCAAGCATGTAAGCATCATCCATCAGCTGTTTGTGATAAAATTTTTGCGTGTGGTAACTAATCAGGTGGGCGTATGCTTCTGGAGTAAGGTGGAAACAATCGCGCGTAAAGCCCCAGTCGAGCATACTTGCTTTTGGCGAAGGATAGTTAGGGTCGCCTAAGGGTATTGACTGGGTATGTGCTGCATAAGTGCCCGATGGCGGAACGCTCATAGCGGTTGGTTGCCCATACACATACTGCATAAGCGATGTTGCATTTATGTAATATACATCGGTGGTTTGGCTACAGTATTCTTCCACCTTTTGCGATATATAGTTTTGCATGGTATTGATTTGAATAAAATCAGGGTCGCCCATGCCATGCCAGGTGTTGTAAAAAGGGTGGTTGGTAGGCGAAAGGAAACCGGTAATTACCTCTTTAAAGTTGGTGTAGCAATAGCCGCTCCACAGTATCTTTATTCCCGGCTTGCAGCTTTTAATAAACCGTATTACAGAATCGAGCCTGTACATAACCTGCGAACCTAATGTGTCAACTTCTGTCTGCGTCATGTTTACATTCCAATCGCCCAGAAAATCGTTACCGCCTATACTCAAATGCACTATTTCTATAGATGGATTATCGTTGATGAGCGTTCGTATTTCTGCCTGCTTGCCAGCCTGCATAAAATCATCCGTTTCGGCGCCGTTTACTGCAATATTGGAATTGCTCAGGTACTTATAATTGCTAAACCCCCACGTTTTAAATACATTATTGATATTGCTGTTTATATGCATAAACGAGGCCCAGCTATCACCCACAAGCAACACCTTGGTTTCGTTGGTTTCGGTACATTGTGCCGAAACACGACTTAAAAAAAGGCTAACCAGTAGCAGGGGCAAAAATATTTTCTTCATACGGTTTAATTATTTGTTTACAAAAGTTACAAACTCCAGGACTCTATAATACATATTATATCAATAAAACACCAGCCGCTCAATACGGTTAGCGTTGGTTTCGCGGCTGGTAATACGCAGCATAAAAGTACCGGTGCCCAGTTCGGACCTGGTTATGGTTTGTTTGCCGCCACCGGCTAATGTTTTTTGCCACAGCAATTTACCTTCTACTGAAAACACCTCGGCTGTCAGGTCTTTATCATATTGCGATTGTATATTTATTACATCGCTGGCCGGGTTAGGAAATACAGACACCGCAATACTTTCCTGCACCGTAGTAATACCGGAAATGAGCGTTTCGTCGCAGTCTACATTGGCATAAAGAAAATCGCGGATGAGGTTTTCGGTAGTGTCCATATAC
>DATGXP010000586.1:0-2592 GCA_035298845.1 Chitinophagales bacterium | reverse complement strand
CCATTACTACATAGTCTACATCTTTTTCAAAAAGCGTGTAGGCTTTTAGTAGCTGCTGCACCGAGTGTATACGCTCGCTCTTCTCGCTGTAATCGCGCACCAGTGCATCTTTGCGTTCTACTTTCTCTTCCGGTGTCAGGTTCTGCGCTTCTATTTCCGCAATCACACTACCCATATCCGGTATCACAAAGAAGTTAGCGTCTTCGCCCGAACCGGTAATAAGTTCAATACCTTTCTCGGTAAGTTCTACACTGTTGTTCTTTTCATCTATATGGAAATAGAGTTCCTTATCTACTATTGGCATGTGCTTTTGCTGCTCGCCCAGGTAGTAGTTCTCGGTAGCCTGCATTACTTGTTTCATGCCCGGCTCGCTTAAGAATTTAATAAGCGCGCTGTTGTTAGGCAAACCGCGGTATGCACGGAACAATGCCAAACCACCTTCGCCTTCTTTCTCACCTGTCTTACCTTCTTTAATCAATCGCTTGGCATCGGTTAAAAACTGGTTAGTAATGCGGCGCTGTGTTTCAAACAATTTAAAAATGCGCGGTTTCAGCTCCTGAAACTGTGCTTCATCATCCGAGTCAACTTGTCCCGAAATAATCAACGGTGTTCTGGCGTCATCTATCAATACAGAGTCAACCTCATCTACCATGGCAAAGTGGTGCTTGCGTTGCACCATCTCGTTAGGGTTGTTCACCATGTTATCGCGCAGGTAGTCAAAACCAAACTCGTTGTTGGTACCGTAGGTAATATCGGCCATGTAAGCGTTGCGGCGCGCTTCGCTGTGCGGCTGGTATTTATCTATACAATCTACACGCAGGCCTAAGAACTGGAACAGCGGGCCATTCCACTCGCTATCGCGTCGCGCCAGGTAATCGTTCACCGTTACAATGTGTACACCTTCACCGGCCAATGCATTGGTATAAGCCGGTAGCGTAGCCACTAAGGTTTTACCTTCACCGGTACTCATTTCCGCAATTTTACCCTGGTGCAATACCATACCGCCTATCAGCTGCACATCGTAGTGTACCATCTCCCATTTTACTTCGGTGCCTGCCGCCAGCCATTGGTTAGCATAGCGCACTTTGTCACCGTCTATCTGTATGTTAGGGTATTTTACAGCCAGTTCGCGGTCAAGGTCGGTAGCTGTAGCTTCCAAAAATTCATTATTGGTAAACCGGTAGGCTGTTTCTTTTACTACGGCAAAGGCTTCTGGTAGCAGGTCCTTTAAAATTACTTCAATCTCTTTATCGCGGTCTTTGCGCAGGGCATCAGCCTTTTTGTAGTGGCCATCTTTTAGTTCCAGGTCTTCTTCGGTTTCGGCCAGCGCTTTTACCTCAGCTATCTGGGCATCTATACCGCTCAGGTGCTCGGCTATGCGGCGGCGAAACTCAACCGTTTTGTTACGCAGCTCATCGTGGCTAAGGCCCTTCAGCTTTTCGTATTCCTCGTTTATTTGTGCAACTACAGGTTGCATCTCTTTATACTCGCGGTCGCTTTTGCTACCGAAAATTGACTTTACTAGATTATCGAAAAATCCCATCCTGTTTGTATTAGTAATTTGCCGCTAATGCAAATTGTAGTTTGATAATTGGTTTATTGGTAATTGGTTGTTCTTTTTAAGGGGTGCTAATCTAAAATTTTTAGCGAAGCACAAGGAGGGCAATAATCAGGCAAACAACGTTTTTATAGAATTATTGGCAGAGTGTTGAGAATATTGGCTGATTGAATGGGGCTGATTGATAGATTTGCCCGACAAAACTGCCGACCTCATCTGCCCGCCAAGGCGGACACTCTGTAAGGGTAGGATGGGAAAAACGGAAGAAAAACAACTTTTAATATGAAAATACTGCTATTAGGCTCGGGTGGACGTGAACATGCTTTTGCCTGGAAATTGACTCAAAGCCCCCTCTGCGAAAAGCTTTTTATAGCCCCCGGCAACGCGGGCACCAGCCAACATGGCGAAAATGTAGCCATCGGCGTGAACGATTTTGACGCCATCCGCGACTTTGTGCTGGCTAATAATATAGAAATGGTGGTAGTAGGCCCCGAAGACCCGCTGGTGAATGGCATTTACGATTATTTTTTGCAGAATGCCGACCTGAAAAATATACCTGTTATCGGCCCAAGTAAAGATGCAGCGCAGTTAGAGGGCAGCAAGGCCTTTGCAAAGCAGTTTATGCTAAAGCATAATATACCTACAGCTGCCTATGGCGAGTTTACTATAGATACGCTGGAAGACGGGTTCGATTTTATAGATGAGCAGTACCCGCCAATAGTATTAAAGGCAGATGGCTTAGCTGCTGGTAAAGGCGTATTGATAGTAGAAGACCACGGCGATGCTAAAGACAACCTGCGCGAAATGATAGAGGAGAGCAAATTTGGCAAGGCCAGCGCTAAGGTGGTGATTGAGCAATTTTTAAAAGGCATCGAATTTTCGGTGTTTGTGCTTACCGATGGTCAGAACTATAAGATACTGCCACAGGCTAAAGATTACAAGCGGATAGGAGAGGGTGATACCGGTTTAAATACCGGTGGCATGGGTTGCATATCGCCGGTGCCATTTGTAGATGAGGCGCTGATGAAGAAGGT
>DATGXP010000585.1:0-1853 GCA_035298845.1 Chitinophagales bacterium | reverse complement strand
GTGGCAGCGGTCATAACCACTTTACCGCCAAAACTTTCAACTTCTTTAAAAATCCGTTCATCATCGGTAGCTACAAGCACATCTGTAAGTAAGGTGGCTTTCAGGCTCTGCTCATACACCCGTTGTATCATAGTTTTACCGCCTATTTCAATAAGTGGTTTACCCGGATAACGGGTTGAATCATAACGGGATGGTATAATACCCACAATTTTCATTATGGCTAAGGAACAATTTATTTTTCAATAATGCGAATTTCAATATCCATTTACTATGGTCCTTAAGGGATGCCGGCGGCTATGACATTAAACCATTCATCGCTTCAGTGCGGCGTTCCAGCTGCTCATATTCGCTTAAAATATCAAAGTAACGGCGGCGGCCATATTTCTCAATATTTTCTGCTGTAACAGGTATATCATCTGCTATTAGAAACGATAGCTCTATATTCATTACGTTACAAAACCTGCGTAAGGTTGTAAGCTTTGCGTTATCCGCCGATTTCTCAAGCCCGAAATAGGCTTGTTGCGTAATTTGCAGGTTGGCGGCCACCGCCGCTTGTTTCAAACCGCTTATTTCTCTAATCTTCCTGATTCGTGCTGCCATTTTCATAAGCTGAATTTTAATTATTTGCTTGTTATTTATTTTGAGGTAATGTGAAATAAAAAGTAGCCCCTTCATCTACTTTTGCATGTGCCCATACCATACCACCATGTTTTTCTATGATACGCTTTACCAGAAATAAGCCAATACCAGTGCCTTCAAAATCATTCATACTATGCAACCTTTCAAATACACCAAACAACCGGTGATAGTATTGCATATCAAAGCCGGCACCATTATCCCGCACATAAAAATTGGTTTGTCCATTTACAAGCTCTGTTCCCACCTCAACAATTGGTTTGCCCTGGTGCGCCGAATATTTAATAGCATTCGAAAGAAGATTAACCACTACCTGCTCTATCATAGATGCATCGCCACACACAACAGGCAATGCGTGTAAGGTGAGCGTGGCATTGTTAGGGGTTGAGCGTTGCAGATTATCCCATACTGTATTAAAAAGCAAGGCCATATCTATCGGGGCAAGGTCTGGCTGAAACCGGCTATACTTAGAAAGTGTAAGCAGGTCTTCTATTATACAATTCATCCTGCGGCTGTTACCCTCTATATGGGTCAGTAAGTCAAGCACTTCGGCAGGCAATTGCTGCTTGAAATCTTTTTGTATAATTCTTGTAAAACTGTGTATTGCCCTTACTGGTGCTTTCAAATCGTGCGACACAGAGTACGAAAAAGCCTCTAACGCCTTATTTGCTTCCTGAAGTTCAAAGGTGCGCTCAGCCACTTTTTGCTCCAGCATTTCATTCACCTCTTCCATTCCTGTAGGCATTTCTCTGCAGGTAGAAAAAGTATTTCTTACAATGCACACAATGCCTGTAACTAAACCTCCATCATCTTTTATTGCCGAAAGCGAAACAGACACCTTTAATTCCTTTTTATCTTTTCGTATTAAATTGGTGATAAAATGATCAACATATGTAGCATTCAGTAAATCGCTAACTACCCCTGCCGCAGCCTCTGCTTTATCCAAAGGGATTAAAACGGAAAGATGGTTACCTTTAATTTCTTCAGACATGTAGCCGAGTAGCTTTTCGGCACCCGGGTTCCAGCTATTGATTATACCTTTGGTGGTAGCGGTAAATATGGCATCGCCACAACACCGTACAGTGGCACTCGCCAATTCAGCGTCCGACTGCACTACTTCAATACTTTGGTGGTTTGCTTTCATTTCCCGGGGGAGTTTATTTTAGTTTTTAGCCGTATTTGCTTAAGCGTTTCTGGAATTTTATCAAAATCGTTTG
>DATGXP010000584.1:0-5589 GCA_035298845.1 Chitinophagales bacterium | reverse complement strand
CAAGCGCTTCGCTTTCTTCTATCAGGGGGTATACAATATATATCTGCCGGCCTTTGCGTATTTCTTCTTTCATAAAACCAAATACACGTAGCCTGTCAGCATCGGTTCTATGTACAGTGCGTATCGGTTTGCGGCCCGGTGGCAGCTCATCTATTACGCTCACATCCAGGTCGCCATAAATGGTCATAGCCAGCGTGCGGGGTATTGGGGTGGCCGTCATTACCAGTATGTGCGGTGGTTTCTCGTTTTTAGTCCATAGGGCGGCACGTTGTGCCACACCAAAGCGGTGCTGCTCATCTATTACCACCATACCAATGTTTTTAAACACTACGGTATCTTCTATCAGGGCATGGGTACCTATCAAAATGTCAATTTTCCCTTCAGCTAGGTTCTCCAGTATAAACTTGCGGGCCTTGCCTTTTACATTACCGGTTAACAGCGCTACCTCCAGGTTCATGCCCTGCAGGGCTTCCACTATGCTTTCATAATGTTGGTTAGCCAGTATTTCGGTAGGTGCCATTAATGCTGCCTGGTAACCATTATCAATAGCCATTAGCATAGTTAATAGCGCCACTATCGTTTTGCCGCTGCCCACATCGCCCTGCAGCAACCGGTTCATTTGCCTGCCGGTAAGTGTGTCTTTGCGTATTTCTTTTAGCACCCGCTTTTGCGCACCGGTCAGCTCAAATTTCAACTGCTGCTTGTAGAACTTATCAAACTGGTTGTCTATCTTTTCAAAAATAAAACCACGGCTTACCTCGCCCCGGTTAAACTTTACCTTGAGCATTTGCAACTGTATCAAAAACAGCTCCTCAAACTTTAGCCTGCGCGTGGCCTCGTGCAGCGCTTCCTCGTTTTTAGGAAAATGAATTTGCTGCATGGCCTCATGGCGGGCCAGCAGTTTAAATTGCTGCATTATTTCTTTAGGCAAAAACTCCGGCACGTCTCTTTCTTTTACCTGCGCCACCAGCGTGTGCATTAACCGGGTAAGTCCCTTCGAGTCCAGGTTCTTCTTTTTCATTTTCTCGGTAGAAGAATACACCGGTTGCATACCCTTGCCACCGCTTTTCAGGTCCTCGGTAAATATTTCTACCTCGGGGTGCGCAATATTGTATTCGCCGTTAAAAATGGTAGGCTTGCCAAACACCAGCAGGTCGGTATTGGGCTTCAGGGTTTTTAAAATAAAGTCCACACTCTTAAACCATATCAACTCGATAGTACCGCTACCATCGGTAAAGCTTGCCATCAGTCTTTTTTGATGCCCCGCCCCTAACTGGCGAAAACCGGTAATTTTTCCCTTTAGTTGTATGTATTGGCTTAGCGGGCTCAGGTCCCGTATTTTATGTATCACGCTCCGGTCCACATATCTAAAGGGGAAATGTTGTAGCAAGTCGCCAAAGGTTTGCACATGCAGCTCCTTGCGCAACAGTTCCCCGCGGTCGGGGCCTACTCCTTTAAGAAACTCTATAGGCGATTGAAGAAAAGTGGACATTTAAATGCAAGGAATAAAACTTTACACACAAGATTTAATTTTTAATCAATTCGTTTAATCTGCAAATTTAGACACAATAACAGATATGGGTGCTTATGTAGGCAGCCGCACCCTCCAAAAACCCTTACTTTCATTTTGTTTATATCTTCACTTTGGCAAAGGGTATGGCAGAAAGGAAAATAAAGAACGAGCTCAGCACCGATTATATATTGGTAGGTATTGCATCCTCGCTAAAGGAGTATAAACTTTGCTATCACCTTAACCAGTTGCTGGCCTGCGATTTTAAAAAACTTAAGGACCTGATTTTTGAACCCACCGACCGAACCCGCAAAATACAGTTTAGCGTATTTACCGGCTGCGATGAGGGCGACCGCAATCAGTTCATCGTTTTTTCTAATAAAAACCTGGATGAGGTATTACTGCCCGAGATAAGCAACTTCGATTACATACTGCAAATACATGGTAAGTTTGAAGAAGAGGAGATGAAAAATTTGATGGAGGGAATAAGGGAATTTCCCGAGGTTGTAATGACTGCCGAAATACCCTTAAAAAAAATAAAGAGTAAAGAACGGCTGGTGTACGAGGAAGAAAAACCAGTTCAGAAATTGATTTCACCAAAAAGATTTAGATGAAGGTACGTATTAACAAAACCAAGATTATAGCCACCTATGGTCCGGCTTGCAGCAGCGTAGAAGTAATGGAAGATATGGTACGCAGCGGCCTTGATGTGTTCCGTTTTAACATGAGCCATGGCGACCACCATCAGCATATCGACGGGTATCAGAAGGTAAGGCAAATAAATAAGGAACACAACCTTAACATAGCCATACTGGCCGACTTGCAGGGGCCAAAAATACGCCTGGGCCAGGTGCGCGATAATATGGAGGTGCTCGAAAACGGGCAGGAGGTGGAAATAACGAATAAGGAAATTGTAAGCACCTTTAAGAAGCTATACATCAGCTACCCTGCCCTGCCTAAAGAAGTAGAAATAGGCGATGCTATATTAATAGACGATGGGCGTATTGAATTGAGGGTATTATCTACCAACCGCAAGGATAAAATTATAGCCAAGGTTATAAACGGAGGAAAGATAAGCAACAACAAAGGCGTAAACCTGCCGGATACAAAAACAACCGTACCGGCGTTAACCGAAAAAGATAAAAAGGATTTAAAATTTGCCATAGCAAACGGAGCCAACTGGATAGCGCTTTCATTTGTGCGCTCGCCCGAAGATGTGCTGGAGCTTAAGCGTATTATAGGTAAGAAGAATTCGTACATGAAGGTGATGGCCAAAATTGAAAAGCCCGAAGCCCTGCTATGCCTGGATGAGATTATTAAAGTAAGCGATGGCATTATGATAGCCCGCGGCGACCTGGCTGTAGAAGTGCCCCAGGAGCGTATGCCCCTGATACAAAAAGATATTATTGCCAAGTGTATTAAATACGCCAAGCCGGTGGTGGTAGCTACCCAGATGATGGATAGCATGATAGAGCACCCTAACCCTACCCGCGCCGAAATAACCGATGTGGCTAATGCGGTAATAGATGGCGCCGATGCGGTAATGCTGAGCGGCGAAACCAGTACCGGTAAGCACCCTGTAAAGGTGATACAGGTAATGGAAAAAATACTCAGCAACATAGAGCACGCCAATATTATTTACGATAAGCAACAGAAGGCTGACAAAAACTCACCTACTTACCTGAGTGATGCTATTTGCTACAACGCAGCCCGCATCAGCGGCGACCTGGAAGCTAAAGCAATTATAGGAATGACCTTTAGCGGTTACACAGGGTTCATGCTCTCCAGCTACAGGCCCAAAGCCGACATCTATATTTTTACTGAAAACCGCGATCTGCTTAACACCCTTAGCATGTGCTGGGGCGTACGTGCCTTTTACTACGATAAGTTTGTAGGTACCGATACATCCATCCGCGATGTAATACGGATACTCAAGGAACATAACGTACTAAAGCCCGGAGACCTCGCCGTAAACATTGGCAGTATGCCACTGGCTAATAAGGGCCGGGCTAACATGGTAAAGGTTACTATGGTAGAGTAGCAGTTAATGTTAGGTTAAGCCGCTGCCATCCTCTAAAAAATTCTAAGTTTGCTCCGTTAATATTAATACTCACTATTAATTACTCAATACTATTAAAATGATCAACGTTTCTCTATTAAAAGAAATATGCGAAGTACCGGGTGTGCCGGGCCACGAACAAAAAGTGCGCGAACTGGTTCAGCGTGAATTAAAGGGCATTGCCGATGATATGTACATAGACAATATGGGTAACCTTATTGCGGTAAAAAAGGGCAAGGACAACAATAAAAAAGTAATGGCCGCTGCTCACATGGATGAGATAGGCTTTATTGTACACCACATAGACGATAATGGCTTCCTGCGCTTTCACCCGCTGGGTGGTTTCGACCCAAAAACGCTTACCGCACAGCGCGTGGTGGTACACGGCAAAAAGGATGTAATAGGTGTAATGGGCAGCAAACCTATCCACCTTATGACACCCGAAGAGCGCACCAAATCGCTACACCTTACCGACTTCTTTATCGACCTTGGTATGAAGCGTGATGAAGTAGTTAAGATTGTAGAAGTGGGCAACGTAGTAACCCGCGAGCGCGAACTGATAGAAATGGGTGATTGTGTTAACTGCAAAAGCATAGATAACCGTGTAGCTGTTTTTATATTAATAGAAACCCTGCGCGAACTTCAGGGTAAAGAAATTCCCTACGATTTTTACGGCGTGTTTACCGTACAGGAAGAAGTAGGTATACGCGGTGCACAGGTAGCCGGCCACCACATTGGCGCCGAGTTCAGTTTTTGCATAGATACTACCATTGCCTTCGATACGCCGGGTGCCAAGCCAGAAGAGCAGGTGACTAAATTAGGTGAAGGTGTGGCTATTAAAATTATGGACTCATCGGCCATCTGCGATTACCGCATGGTAAGGTATATGAAAGAGCTGGCCGATAACAATAAGATTAAATGGCAGCCTGAATTATTACCTGCTGGTGGTACCGATACTGCCGGCTTTCAGCGCATGGCGCCTAACGGCACCATAGCAGGTGCGGTATCTATACCTACCCGCCACATACATTCTGTAATAGAAATGGCCAACAAAGAGGATATAAAAGGCAACATCGATTTGCTAAAGCTGTGCCTTACGAACCTTGATAAATACGACTGGAGTTTTAAATAAACCTAAACTAACTATATGTGGTCAGAACACGACGAAGCGCTTAAGAGAACATTTGAGTTCAAAGATTTTTCAGAGGCCTTTGCCTTCATGACCCGTGTAGCCCTGCTGGCCGAAAAACACGACCATCATCCGTATTGGGTAAACGTTTACAACCGGGTAGAAATTACCCTTACCACCCACAGTGCCGGCAATATCGTAACTGATAAAGACCGGAAACTGGCAGCTCAGATTGATAAGCTGGTTTAATTAACCGCTTCTGCCTGTTTGCTAACCCGGCCGAAATAAAAAGTAAGGTTTAAGCCAACATTACCGGCTATGCCCGCTGAGGCTGTGGTTTGTTTAAATGTCACGTTACTATCTTCTATAACTTCGCCCTGAATGGGATTAAGCGCGCCTGAGTTGGTAGTTATTGTTTTAGAACCTGCCTTGCCGGTACTGCCACCCGCCGAAAAGCCGAAGCCCGCTTGCGCGCCAATGGCTAGATTTTTATAAAAGAAATACTGGCATCCTATAATAGCTGACGCTCCACCATAAATGGTAGGTGAGTTATTAACGGTTTCCTCTTCTTTCATTTCATAATCGGTAGCGTGTATGCGCGTAACAGAGGTGTTTTTTAATGGGCTGTTTACTCCTACATTAATTCCACCACCCATATACAGGTCTAAATTGCTTTTTATAGGAAAATGATAAAGCAGAAACGGATTAAGCGCAATATTTAGTGAATTTGATACGGTAGTTAATTCCCGCTCGGCTGGCAGAACGCCATTTAATGCGTCTACCGTCACTAAATTGTTTGTGGTTTGTTTATTCATTTGAAATGTTGCTGTAACCCCTAAGCCCACTTCCAGGTTCTTTTTCAGCATTCGCGTAAAGGTCAACTGCTGGCCA